>JAYUAH010000677.1:0-7646 GCA_043741415.1 Betaproteobacteria bacterium | reverse complement strand
TCATCTGCGGATTTTGCAACGTTTTAGACGCAAAAACAGGGCCGATAACGAGTACAATGCCGCCCTTCCCGATCTGTATGGATTTTCTCGGCACGGTGCAACCACCGCAGCCTCTCCAGCGGCTCGTTGTAAATCCCGATTTTTGGAAGCAGCAAACTGCCCGGCATCATGTCAGCACGGGCCAACGACAGCAATTACTTTAAGAAGGCAACATCATGGCACGGCAAAAGCCCCTCAACCTGTACCGCAACATTGGCATCATCGCGCACATCGACGCCGGCAAAACGACGACCACAGAGCGCGTGCTCTATTACACCGGCAAAAAGCATCAGATCATCGAAGTGCACGATACCAAGGACGGTAAGGGCAGCACCACCACCGATTACCTGGAACAAGAACGCAAGCGCGGCATCACCATTCAGAGCGCAGCGGTATCCACCGAGTGGAAGGGCTACCAGGTTAACGTGATCGATACGCCGGGCCACGTGGACTTCACCATCGAGGTGAACCGCAGCCTGCGCGTGCTGGACGGTGCCGTGGTGGTGTTCGACGGTGTGGCCGGCGTTGAGCCGCAGACCGAGACCAACTGGCGCCTCGCCAATCAATACAACGTGCCGCGCATTTGCTACATCAATAAAATGGACCGCATGGGTGCGAACTTCGCGCATTGCATCAAGGGCATCCGCGAGCGCCTGGGGGCGACCATCGTGATATGCCAAGTGCCGCTGGGCAGCGATACCGAGTTTACCGGCATGGCCGACCTGGTTGCCGGCGTGGCTTACATCTGGAGTTCCGACGACAAGGATGCCGAGTGGGAAACCGTGCCGCTCGAAAGCTTGCGCGCGCGCTTTAACTTTGCCGCCTCACGCGACAATGACTGGATCGATCAGCTCCCGGCGCTGCGCAAGGAAATGCTGGAAACCGCGCTCGCCCTCGATGATGAAGCGTTCATGCAGTACGTCGAGCACGAGACTTTTGATCCGGCCGTGTTGAAGGCCTGCATCCGCAAGGGCTCGGTCGGCGGTACGCTGGTGCCGGTGCTGTGCGGCTCCTCGTTCAAAAATAAAGGCGTGCAGCAATTGCTCGACGCCGTCGTCGACTATCTGCCGTACCCCGGTGAGAACGGCGGCATTTCCATGGTGGACCCGGACGGCAAAATCATCGGCACGCAGGAAGTGAAGGACGATGCCCCGGCGCGCGCGCTGGCGTTCAAGGTGATTAACGACCAGTTCGGCACGTTGACCTTTGTGCGCGTGTATTCGGGCGTGATCAAAAAGGGCGATACGCTCTACAACGTCACGCGCGACAAAAAAGAGCGCGTCGGCCGCATTGTTGAAGTGCAGGCCAACGTGACCAGGGATATCGACGAAGTGCGCGCCGGCGACATTTGTGCTTTCGTGTCGATGAAGGATACCGAGACCGGCGATACGCTCTCCGACCCGGATCATCAGCAACTGCTGGAGCGTATGCGCTTCCCCGACCCCGTGATCAGCGTTTCGGTTGAACCGAAGACCCGCGCCGACATCGACAAAATGTCCACCGCGCTCTACAAAATGGTCAAAGCCGATCCGTCGCTGCGGCTCAATGTCGATCAGGAAACCGGTCAAACATTATTGCGCGGCATGGGCGAATTGCACCTTGAGGTCACCATCGACCGCATGCGCACCGAGCTGGGTGTCGAAGCCAACATGGGCAAGCCGAAGGTGAGCTTCCGCGAAGCCTTCGGCAAGAACGTTGATCTGGTCTACACGCACAAAAAACAATCGGGCGGCTCGGGTCAGTACGCCGAGGTGAAAATGATTTTCGAACCGCTGCCCGCAGGCACCGGCATCGAATGGTCCGACGAAATCTCCGGCGGACGCATCCCGCGCGAATTTATTCCGTCGGTGGAATTCGCCATCCGCACCGAGAGCAAGAAAGGCCAGATCGCCGGCTACGAAGTCGTCGACTTCAAGGCACGCCTGATCGACGGCAAGTACCATGACGTGGATAGCTCAGCGCTGGCGTTTGAAATCGCCGGCCGCGCCGCCTTCCGCGAAGCGCACAAGGGCAGCAAGCCGAAACTGCTTGAGCCGATCATGCGTATCGAAGTGGTGACCGAAGCCGAGTACCTGGGCGACATCATCGGTGACATCAACCGCCGTCGCGGCCAGGTGACCGATCAGGGCCAGAAAGGCCCGCAAGCGACGGTGCAGGGTTTTGTGCCGCTCGCCGAAATGTTCGGCTACATCAACTTCCTGCGTTCCACCACCAGTGGACGCGGCACCTTTACCATGGAATTCGCCCACTACGCCGAAGTGCCGGCGGGCCTGGTTGATAAACTGATGGAGAAGGAAGACAAGTAGCAGCGGCTATTGCCGCGCGTTGTACGTAATGCGTGCGATGCTTTAAAAAGGCTAGGGGAAACCCTGGCTTTTTTTGTGCGGGACGGACGATGGCTGACATAGCTATGCTCGGCGTATGGCCGCGAATTGGCGGCCAGCCGCTTTGATTAGAGATTTGCTATATTGCAAGAACCCCTCGCTCGAATGCGCGATCGCCGGCTGGTTATGTTGTGGGTAAAATTCTTGATGGACGACATCTGCGTTGCCGGGTTTGAAATGGCATCGAAAGGGTATCGACATACGGAGCATTGCAGTGAGCAACAAAAACCTCTTTGACGGCATCAAGGTGCTTGCCGTGGCGCGCCAGATCGCAGCACCCTTTGCGACCTATCAACTGGCCCTGCACGGGGCCGAGGTGCTGACTATCGACAACCCCAAGGAAGTCGATAGCATGCGGCTGGTGGCGGGTGCCGGCAACGGGCTCGCGCTACACGCGATGAGCCACAGTTTTATGGCTCAGGCGGCGAACAAGAAATCGATGCAGCTCGATATCAGCGTGCCCGAAGGACAGGCAATATTTCGCCGGCTTGCCGCCGAGTCTGATGTGGTCGTCGAGAACCTGGTCGCCAGTAGCATGGCGCGCTACGGTCTGAGCTACGCGGACTTAAGAGAGGTCAATCCGAAACTGATCTACTGTTCCATCACCGGTTACGGCCAGACCGGGCCCACAGCCCGGCGCGCCGCGATCGATGGCGCCGTGCAGGCGGCGAGCGGCCTGATGAGCCTGTCGGGCACCCGCGAAACGGGCCCGATGAAAGTGGGCTTTCTGATGGCCGACTACGCGACTGGCTATGCCGCCGCGCTGGGCATCGTGTCGGCGCTGTACTACCGCACGGTGACTGGCGAAGGTCAGTACATCGACTGCGCGATGCTGGATACCGCGATGACCATGGCCGGCGCGGATATGTGCGAAGCGGCGACCACGGGCAACTACAAACCGCTGCGGGGCAACGGCGACGGCCGCTATATTTCGAACATTTTCCACTGCAAGGAAGGCATCCTCTCTGTGGCGGCCACCACGGAGTCCCGCCGCGCGAGATTCTGGAAGGCGATAGGCCGCACCGATATTCCGCTGGATCCGCGATTCTGCAGTCCGGATGTGGTTGCCAAAAATTATGCGGCCCTGTGCACGGAAATCGAAAACACGTTGCAGCAGAAATCCGCGCTGGAGTGGGAAGAAATCATTTCCGATGCCGGTGTGGCCGCGATGGCGGTACGCGATTTGCATCAGGCGATTAATAATCCACAGATCGTGCATCGCGGGCTCATGCATCGTTTCCCCTACGATACGGCGCTGGGCTATGCAGTGTGCGTACCCAAGGCGCCCTATCAGTTATCGAAAGCCGCGGCTCACATCCATTCGCCGCCGCCGCGCGTCGGGCAGCATACCGACGAGATATTGCGCCGACTGAATTTTAGCGAGAGCGACATCAAGGCGCTGCACACAAGGGGCGTCGTCGAGGCGCTGCCCGCGTCGCAACGAAAAAAAATTTAGTCCCCAACGCACTGCAGCCGCGTGCCGGGTGTAGCAACCGTTTGCGTTGTGCACTCAAAACGCAGCGAATGCGGTGTCTACGCCGCCTGCGGCCGTGCGCGTCCCATGAGCCACGCCGGAACGAGCGCAAACACGAATATCATGCCCACCACCAGAAAGCTGTCGCGAAAGCCCATGGTGTAGGCCTGCGCGTAGATGAGTTTGCCCAGATAATTCATCGCGCCGGCCGCCTGCAGGTCTTCGGGCACGCCCGCCTGCGCGAGCAGGGCCTGGATCGAGCGCAGCAATTCGGCAGTGGTGCTATTGTCGGCGGTCTGCGTGGCGGTGAGCGTGTCGCTGTGGAAAAACGTGCGCCGGTCGAGTGTGACCGACAGCAGGTTGACGCCGAAAGCGCCGCCCAGTTGCCGCGCGAAATTGATCATACCCGCGCCCTGGCTCAGGTGTTCGGGCTGCAACGCGCGCAGCGCCGCCACATTCAGCGACGGTTTCATGATGGCGAGACCGATACGCGAAAACACCACGGCCCAGGCCATGCTCCAGAATGTCATGTTCGCGTCCACGCGCGCGAGCCAGAATGATGAAATGCCGAAACACAGCAAGCCCGCAATCACCATGTTGCGCGCAGCGATGCGGTCGCTCAAGAACCCGGCGATAGGCATGGTAATGCCCATGATAATGCCGGCAGGCATTAGCAACAGCCCCGATGACAATGGCGTAAAGTGTTGCAGCGTCTGCACATACAACGGCACCAGATAGGTGGAGCCGAAGAGACCAATACCGAATATGCACGCTACCGCCGCAGCCGCTGAAAACGACACGTTGCTGAACACTCTGAGATTCACCAGCGGATGATCGGTGGTGAGTTCCCAGCGCAAAAATGCCGTGATACCGATGAGCGCGATGCCGACCAGCGTGAGCACGAAGCCTGATTGCCAGCCTTCACGCTGGCCGTTGGACAAACCCGTGAGCAGACACGACATCGAGACGGTCATCAGCATAAACCCGATCCAGTCAAAACGCATGCGCGGGCCGGTCTCCTCGCGCTCCGGCAGGAACACGCTGCCGAGCATGATGGCGGCGATGCAAACCGGCACCGCAACGTAGAAAATATAGCGCCAGTTGAAATGCTCGATGATCACCCCGCCGAGCGAGGGGCCCAGCGCCGGCCCCAGCAGCACACTCATGCCGAAGAAACCCATCGCCATGCCGCGTTGATCCTGCGGAAACACGCGAAAAATCGTGAACATCGCGAGCGGTTGCAGTATGCCGGCGATCGCGCCTTGCGCGATGCGGGCGAGTATCAGTACCGAATCGTTGGGACTCAATCCCGCCATTGCCAGTGCACCGACAAAAATCATAAGTGCAATGACAAAGGTTTTGCGTTGGCCGAAACTGTGGATGAGCCAGGCGTTGACCAGCATGCCGACGGTCATCGCGGCCAGTGCACCGGTGGAGAGCCACTGCGCGCGATCCTGCCCCACGCCGAAAGCACCCATGATATCGGGCAGCGCGACATTGACGATAGTGGTGGTGAGCATGGCGGCCAGCGTGCCCAGCATCACCGTGATGGTCGCCAGCCAGCGGTAGCGCGGCCCGTAGCGCGCGAATAAATCTTCAGTTGTTTCCGGTTTCAATGTAAACCTCAACCATCATGCCGGGGCGCAGGCGCGCGTCTTTTTCCAGCAGCTTCACACGCAGCGGCAAGCGTTGGGTGATTTTTGTAAAGTTGCCGCTGGGATTCGGGTCGGGCAGAAGTGCAAAGCGATTGGTGGCGGCCTGCCCGATGCGGAACACTACACCTTTGAACACCGTGTCGGGATAAGCATCGACGTGGATGTCGGCTTTCATGCCGGGTTTTAAGCGGCCGACGTCAGTCTCTTTGATGTTGGCTTCGACCCAGGTTTCATTCGGGTCGTGAAACATCAGGATGCGCTGACCGGCGGCGACATGCTCGCCCTTGCGCACGAAGGTCATCACCACTTTGCCATTCGCGGGCGCGGTGATCGCGCGGTCGGCGATATCGATTTCACGGCGCTTGATTTCGGCGCGCATTTCGTCGGTCTGACGGTTGAGTACCAGCAACTGCTGGCCGATGACATTCACCTGGCGGCGGCTGCCACCGGCCGATGAGAGCGACCCGCGCACGGCGGCAACTTCCGCCAACGCCTTGCGGTGTCGTTCCTGCGTCTGCTGATACATGCTGCGCGCCTGATCGATTTCCTGGCCCGAGACATACTTTTCCAGCGACTGCATGCGTTTGTTTTCGTGCTCGGCCTGCTTTACTTGCGCGCTGAGGTTGGCGGCTTCGGCCTCGGCGGCCGCGAGGCGATTCGATTCGCTATTCAAACGCCCGAGGGTTTCCTGATCGACCTGCCCGGTTTGCGCACGCATCACCGACATCTGGCTTTCGATGGCCTGCAATTTCGCCGCCAGCACTTCGCGCATCAACACCGAATCGCGCTCGTCGACGCGCGCCAGCACCTGGCCTTTTTTCACCTCGTCGCCTTCGATCACTGGCAATTCCGTCAGCCAGCCCGATACGCGGCTCGACAGCGTGATCACTTCGCCGTCGATGCGCGCGTCGTCGAGATACACATGGATCGAGCGCTGATAAATCCAATGGCTGCCCCACACCAGCAGCGCAATCGCCGCAGCAATCAATGCCCATGTTTTTACCGTAGAACGCGGCGGCTTAGCGCTGTCTTTCGCGGTACCGGTATCGGCTTGAACAGTGCTCATTGAAATGCTGTTCGCCCGTTAGGGTATGCGTTATTGAATGCCGCGATGACGACTGTGCAGCCCGTGGACGGAATCAGAACACACATTATCCTGCTGCGTGTTTAATTCGTGCAAGCACACTGGCGTGGCGCATCCGCGATGTGGATTGTTGTGATGGGATGGTGAAGAGTTGGACAGCAAAGCAGGTATTATTCTTCGGCTCATTGAAAAGGGGAATGCATGCCCAACGACACGAGGCTGCCTGACATCAACGGCCCGCCGTTAAGCTGCGATTGCCACCTGCACGTGTTCGGCGATCCGGCAACCTATCCATAAAGCGCGCCGCAATTCGCCGCCGGCGATGCCGCTCGCCGAATATATTGCCGGCTATCAAGATTTTACGCGGCGCTGCGGCATCGAGCGCATGGTTTTCACGCAGCCCAGCGCCTACGGGCGCGACAACACCTGCATGCTTGATGCCATTCAAATGTGCGGCGGCAAGGCGTGCGGCATCGTGGATATCGACGAGCATGCGCCCGACGCCGAGCTCGCGCGTTTGAATAGCGCTGGCGTGGTCGGCATACGCTTCAACCTCGGCCCGCCCAATCGGCCGCGCGAGGCAGGGCTGATGGAGAAGCATCTCGCGCGCCTGCTACGGCTGGACGCGCGCTGCGCGGAAATCGACTGGCAGCTCGACATACTCTCGCTGAGTTGGCTGATTGTCGACATGCTTGATGTTTACCGTAAATTCAAATCAAACTTTACGCTGGCGCACTTCGGCATGTTTCTCGCGCGTGACGGTGCGCAGCAGCCGGGACTGTTGAAGATGATCGATTTTTTGCGCAACGGCGAAGGCCGCTGCTGGATGAAACTCACCGCGCCGTATCGCATGGCGACCGCGCCGGCCTACGCGGATTCAACGCTCATCGCGCAAGCACTGATCGCCGCTGCGCCTGATCGCATCATCTGGGGCAGCGATTACCCGTACCTGTCGCACGCCGACAAAGTGAATTCCATCGACTTGTTCAACCTGGTGGCGCAATGGATGC
>JAYUAH010000676.1:0-3265 GCA_043741415.1 Betaproteobacteria bacterium | reverse complement strand
ATATTTTTTCAATTTCAGTTTTCGCACGCGGGGCGCCTTTGTTGCGCCCGCGAGTCAGCATTGGTGTCGCGCGCGAGTCGCTATACTCTCACTGACTCATCATGATTCCGCAGTCGTTCATCCAGGATTTACTGCATCGCGTCGATATCGTCGACGTGATCGATAGGCACGTGAAGTTAAAGCGTGCCGGCGCCAATTACGTCGCGTGCTGCCCGTTTCATACCGAGAAATCGCCGTCGTTTACGGTGAGCCAGACCAAGCAGTTTTATCATTGCTTCGGTTGCGGCGCGCACGGCACCGCGGTGGGTTTTCTGATGGAGTATTCGGGCCACGGTTTTGTCGAGGCGGTGAAAGAGCTCGCGCAAAACATCGGCATGGTGGTGCCCGAAGCGCGTACCGAGCCCGGCGACGCACCACAACGCCGGCGCACCGAAAGCGAAGACGGCGAAGATCTCAACGCGATTATGCTCACTGCTGCGCAGTTCTATCGTAGCGCACTGAAAGACGCGCCGCAGGCCATCGACTATCTCAAAAAGCGCGGGTTGTCGGGCGACATCGCCAAAAAATTCGGCGTGGGTTACGCCCCCGAAGGCTGGCAAAATTTAGAACGTGCGTTTGCCAATTATCAATCGAGTGCGTTGCCCACTGTGGGGCTGGTCAAGCAAAACGACGAAGGCCGGCGCTACGATTTATTTCGTGATCGCATCATGTTTCCGATTGTCGATGTGCGCGGCAATGTCATCGGTTTTGGCGGGCGCGTGCTGGGCGCGGGCGAACCCAAGTACCTGAATTCGCCGGAGACGCCACTGTTCGAAAAAGGCCGCGAGCTGTATGGCTTGTATCAGGCGCGCCGCGCCATTCGTGATGCGGGCCGCGTGATTGTGGTCGAAGGCTACATGGACGTGGTGGCGCTGGCACAACATGGCGTCGAGTATGCGGTGGCCACGCTGGGCACCGCCACCACGCCTACCCACGTGCAAAAACTGCTGCGCCAAACCGATGAAATTGTGTATTGCTTTGACGGTGATAACGCCGGCCGCCGTGCCGCGTGGCGCGCACTCGAAAACAGTCTGGGCCAACTCGCCGACGGCAAGCAAGTGCGGTTTTTGTTTTTGCCGCAGGGCGACGACCCGGATACCTATGTGCGTCAGCACGGCAAGGCAGGCTTCGAAAAATTTCTCGACACGGCGGTGCCGCTGTCGCAATTTTTAGTGAGCGAATTGTCCTCGCGCGTGGACCGCGGCACTGCCGAAGGCCGCGCGCACTTGTTGCAGGAAGCCAAGCCGCTGATCAAAGCGATTACCGCGCCGATGTTGTCGCTGATGCTGCGCAAACAACTGGCCGAGCTGGCAGGCTTTACGCAGCAGGAACTCGATGGCGAGTTTCAGATCAAACCGCAACGCAGCGCGGCACCGGCATCGAGGCGGCCGCCGCCGGCGCAGCCTTCAATCGCGCTGAAAGTGATTGAGCTGCTGGTGCTCGATCCCACCTTCGCGCAACGCGCGGAGCGCGCGCAGTTGACGCCCGGATTCGGGCTGCCGGTGCAGGGGGTGGAGCAACAGGAATTGCGCGCGCTGCACCGGCTGCTGGAGATTTCGGGTCATGGCGAGCAAAAACTGAATATCGGGGAGTTTTTCAGGGACACGGAGTACGGTGAATTGTTTGCGGCGGTTGAGGCCGGCACGCTGCGCTGGCAAGAACGCGGGCTCTCGGGCGACGAATTCGAGGCCGAGTTTACGGGCGCCTGGCGGCAACTGCTGGAGCGCATTCGCCGCGCGCGCATTGGTGCGCTGTTGGAGAAGTCCAAGCAGCAGGGCTGGAGTGCCGAGGAGCAATCACAATTTCTTCTTTTGCAACAACAACTTACACCATCGGCTTTGAGGTGAGTACCGGCTCACTTTCGGGTATAATAAATGGTTTTCCTTTGTGCTTTGCTGGCGCCCGCATCGGCGCGGCTTTTTTGCATAACTATTAGCGGAATTTCACCCATGGCCAAACCGAAAAAAGCGTTGAAATCATCCAAATCCAAAAGTGCTTCCCGCAGCACGTCCAAGGCCAAATCCGCGGTGAAATCGACCAAGCATACGGTGGCGCACAAGGCGCCCAAGCAAAAGTCGGCGAGCGCAAAATCCAAAGCATCGAAGCCCGCAGTCAAGCCCGTAGCCAAATCCAAGCAGGCCAAGCCGAAGGTACAAAAAGCGGCGGCCCGCAGCCTGCCCAAAAAAGCCGTGGCCAACGTTGTCAAAGCGGGCGATGCCGTCAAGCTCAAGAAACTCGCGGCCAAGGTTGCGGAAAAGCAGCCGCGCGCCGCGGCCAAACCCAAGCTGCCGGAAAAGTTGTCGGAGAAGGACGCACGTTTGGCCAAGCTCAAGGCAATTGCCGAGCAAATGGCCAAGGCCAAGGCCGATAAAGTGGCTGCCGTGGAAATGGCGCCGGTAGTCGCGCCGGTGCCAGTACCGCTGATCGGCAAGGATGGACGCAAAAAATCCACGCGCGGTCTCACTGCGAAGGAAAAAGCGCTGGTCAAGGAATTCGAACGCCGTGAAATGTCGCCGGCGGATGCCGAGGCGCGCCGTAATCGCCTGAAAAACCTGATCATGCTGGGCAAGGAGCGCAACTACCTCACCTACGCCGAGATCAACGACCATTTGCCCGATGAAATGCTCGACGCCGAGCAGATCGAAACCATCATCGGCATGATCAATGACATGGGCATATTGGTGTACGACGAAGCGCCGGACGCCGAAACGCTGCTCATGTCCGATGCCACGCCGCCGGTGGCCGACGAAGAGGCCGCGGCCGAAGCTGAAGCCGCGCTGTCGACGGTGGATTCCGAGTTTGGCCGCACCACCGATCCGGTGCGCATGTACATGCGCGAAATGGGCTCGGTGGAATTGCTCACGCGCGAAGGCGAAATCGAAATCGCCAAGCGCATCGAAGATGGTTTGAAACACATGGTGCAGGCGATTTCCGCTTGCCCCACCACTATCGCGGAAATTCTCGCGCTCGCCGACCGCATCGAAAAAGACGAAATTCGCGCCGATGAAGTGGTCGACGGCCTCATCGATCCCAACGCGCCCGACGAAGAAACCGTGCGCGCCATGAATGCCATGAACGCCACCGAGGATGACGAGGAAGCCGAGACCGAAGTCACGGCGGACACCGAGGAAGACGAAGAAGTCGACGAAGCCGCCGCCGCTGCCGTACAAACTGCCGACCTGCTGCGCCTGAAAACCGAAGCGTTGAAGCGCTTTGGCGTCATTCG
>JAYUAH010000675.1:0-3268 GCA_043741415.1 Betaproteobacteria bacterium | reverse complement strand
CCCTGCGCGGCGGCAGCGGCGCGAGCCGCACCGGGGCCGGTATAGCGAGTGGCGCGGGGGCAGCGGGGACATTCGGCGGAGCGGCAGCGGCTGCCGATATCCTGCCCGATGCCACCGCCGTATTGTTCGGCGCTGACCTCACGGCGAGTGCCGCAGCAACGTCGCTCAGCGAAGGCGTGAGCAGCATCGGCAACGCACTGCCGAGCGCCACCGACGCATTGTTCGGCACGGCGGCAAACGCGGGCAGCGGCGTGCTTGAATCTGTCGGCGAATCCGCGTTTAGCGCGGTGAGTGATGTTGCCTCGTCGGCCGGCGATAGCGTGGTCGATCTGGTCACCGACGGCATCGGCAGCCTGCTCGGCTCGCTGTTCGATTAGCGCAGTGTTTAACTAAAATATTGTTTGAAATCAAATACTTATGAATATAGAAGTCATTTGCACCGGCGACGAAGTACTCACCGGCAAAATCGTCAACAGCAACTTCAGCTATATCGGCCAGAAGCTCGAAGACTTCGGCTTGTCGCTGACGTGGGAAACCACCGTCGGCGATGACCGCGACACGCTATTGCGCGCGTTTCAACTCGCAGGCGAACGCGCGGATGCGGTGATCGTTAACGGCGGCCTCGGCCCCACCGTGGATGATTTGTCGCAGGAAATCGCCGCCAAGGCTGCGGGCGTTGAGCTCGCGCTGAACAACGATTGGCTCGCCACCATGGAAGCGTTTTTTTCCAAGCGCGCACGCGTAATGCCGCCGAACAATATCAAGCAGGCGATGCTGCCGGCGGGTGCCGAGGTGCTCGACAACCCGGTGGGCACGGCGTGCGGCTTCGCGGTGAACATCGGCCGCGCGCGTTTTTATTTCACGCCCGGCGTGCCGCGCGAATTGCGCCGCATGCTCGAAGAACAAATCATTCCGCGCTTGCTCGCCAAGGCCGGCCGGCAGACGGCGGTGTTCCTCAAACGCTTTCACTCCTACGGCATCGGCGAATCGCACGCGGACACATTGCTCGCCGGCGTGGAAGCGCTGGTGCCCGATGGCAGCGTGAAGCTCGGCTTTCGCGCGCACTACCCGCAGCTTGAAACGAAGCTCACCGCGCGCGGCGCCGACCTCGACGATATCCGCCGCAAGTTGGCACCCGTTGAAGCCGAAGTGCGCAAACGCTTCGGCAATTTTATTTTGGCCGAGGATGATCACACGCTGGAAAGCGTAGTGTTGGCTGAACTGGCTCAGTGTGGTGGTACGCTGACGATTGTGGAATCGTTTACCGCCGGGCAAATCACCGGCCGTGTTGCGCATCTGCCGGGCGCGGAAAAAATCCTGCGCCGCGGCATCGTGGCACGCGACCTAACCGAAATCCGCAACGCCGTCGCGCTGCTCAACGTGCCCGACGCCATCACCACAGCAGCCGCCGAAGCCGTGGCGCGCGCCGCGCAGCAACACACGAGGGCCACGCACGCACTCGCCGTGCTGATTGACCTTGATGAGGGCGTCGACCGCATCGAATTCGCGGGCACCGTGTGCCTCGCCATTGCCGGCCCGAACAGCGTGCAATCGCGTCGCAGCCGCGTGGTCGGCGGGCGTGATTGGGTACGTCTGGGCGCGGTGGAAATGGGGCTGGATTGTCTGCGGCGCTATCTGCAACAATTGCCGGTCACCGAACGTATTGATTTTGAGAAGGTTGAGTAACGCCTATGTTTTTTGAGGAGCACATGATGCACATCAATCTCAATCGCCGTCACTTCGTACTCGGTTCCGCCGCGGTGCTCGCACAAATGGGCATCAGCAGTCCACTGTCGGCTCAATCGTCGAAACTCAACGTGCCCACGGTCGACAGCCTCACCATCCGCGTGGTCACCGACAGCAGTTACGACACGCCGCGACCGGGCACCTCCAAGTGGGTCAAGATCAAACGCAACGGCTTCATCTCGCAGACCGACTTTCGCAAAGCGCTGCACAACGAATGGGGTCTGTCGCTGGCGCTGGAGTCACGCATCGGCGCCGAGACCCGTAATCTGATGCTCGATTTCGGCTACACGCCGAACGCGTTGATGAACAACCTGGAAATCCTCGGCATCGACGGCGCGAAAATGCAAGGCCTCATCATGAGCCACGGCCACTTTGATCACTTCGGCGGCCTCATCGGTTACCTCGAAAAATTCCGGAGTAAGCTGCCGGCCGATCTCACGCTGTATGTCGGCGGTGAAGATAACTTCTGCAATCGCAAAAACCAAAGCGGTACGCCCGGCCACTTCAGCGACTGGGGCGTGCTCGACCGCAATGATCTTGAACGCTTCAAGGTCAAGGTCGTCTCGTGCGAACAGCCCACCATCGTCATGGGCCACGCGTTCACCACCGGTATCATCGCGCGCAAAAGTTTCGAGCGCGTACTGCCCAACACGCAAGTCGAGTATTTCAAAACCAGGAACGTGGGCTGCGAAATTCCCGCCGCCAATGCCAAGGCCGGCGGCAAGGCGGTAGCCGATGAGCACATCCACGAACACGGCACCTGCTTCAATATCAAGGATCGCGGGCTGGTGGTGATTTCCTCGTGCGGCCATGCGGGCATTGTCAACACCGTGCGTCAGGCGATGGAAGTCTCGGGTGTTAAGAAACTGCATGCCGCGCTCGGCGGGTATCATTTGTTCCCCGCAACCGAAGACTACCTGCGCAACCGAAGACTACCTGCGCCAGACCGTCGCCGAGATCAAGGCGCTCGACCCCGATGTGATTATTCCGATGCATTGCTCCGGCCCCGGTTTAGTGGCGTTGCTGCGCACTGAATTGGCCGATCGCATACTGACGTCCACCACGGGCACGGAATACACCTTCGGCGCATGACAGTCACGCGTGTGGCGTGCTTGGCGTGCTTGGCGCTAGCACTGTGGGCCGCGCAAGCCACAGCACAGTCCGAAGAACGCCGCGCGGACTCTGCACGGCTGATGAACGAACTGATGTCGGGCAAAGCCGTCGTCGGCGCACCGTTCACCCTCACCAATCCACAAGGCCAACGCGTGAGCCTCACTGATTTTCGCGGCAAGCTGGTGCTGTTGTATTTCGGTTACACCAGTTGTCCCGATGTGTGCCCAACCGATTTATTGGCCATCGCACAGACGGTAAAGACACTCGGCAAAGCCGGCGACCAAATGCAACCGGTGTTCGTCACCCTCGATCCCGCGCGCGACACGCCCGAAGTGCTGCGCGGCTACGCGGCGGCCTTTCACCCGCGCCTGATCGCACTCACCGGCAGTGAACACGAAATACGCCGCGT
>JAYUAH010000674.1:0-3281 GCA_043741415.1 Betaproteobacteria bacterium | reverse complement strand
GCGGTCCGGTTTGCGGCAGCATCGCGAGCGCGGCGAGCAGCGGCAGCACGATCAGCACCGACCACACGCTATCGACAATGCTGACGTCGCGTTTCACGAAACTTATGATCCAGGTTGCGAGCGCGCACAGCAGAATCGCAGCAAAGCCAACGGCTGCGGCAAAGACAAGTGCGTTAAAGGACATCATGCTGTGCGTCGTTCAATGTTCAGGACGCAAGGCGCGCACGTTCGAAGTGGCGCGCCAGCCTCAACAATAACGGCGTGATAAGACCCCAACCGAGCGCCAGCGCCGCCAGTGCGGCCACGGGCATTCCCAGTTCGAGGGCGCCCAGGCGCGCGCCGGCCCAGTACGACAGCGGGCCTGATAGTGCGCCGAGCGCGCCCGCGAGTAGTGGGCGATGCTTGAGCCAGCCCAGCGACACGTTAAGGGTAGTCGCGAACGCGGCCCACAGCGCGAGCATCCACAGCGGCGGGACGTGCGCGAGCAGCATGCCGGACGTAAAGCGCACAAGCCCCAGGTTAAGCAGTAGGCCTTCCCACACCGCGCCGATCACGAGCGCCGCGACAACCAGCTTGAATTCCGCCAGCGGGTATGCGGCAAGCATTAGATGCAACGCCACCACCACGGCAACAACCAACACCCCGGCCCACGGCCAAGCGTGCGCGGCGCCCAGCACACAGGCGAACCAGCCGAGCTGAAATGCGACCACGTTTACGATCATATGCAGCGGCGGCGGCGTGGTGGTGCGGAAGATAGCCTGCGCCATGGTCAGCTTCGCCGCTCGAACAAATAATGACTGACCCACCACTCCTGTCCATCGCGATAGCCGAATAGCTCGGCACAGGCCATGAAGAAAATGCGCCAGCGTTGCAACCATTGCGCGGCGGCTTCGTCACCATAGGTTGCCGCGAGTACCGGCAGCGCGCGTGCGCGCCGGGCATCGACGTTTTGCAGCCAGGCGTTGGCGGTTTTTTCGTAATGCGTGCCGTCCCAGCGCCAGCGCGCGCGCAAGGTGAGCTTGTCCTGAAAGCGCAATGCGAGATCGTCGCTGGGCATCATGCCGCCGGAGAAAAAGTGCCGGCCCATCCAATCGTCGGGGCCCTCATCCAGAAACGGATAAGGCACGGCGCGATGACAAAACACGTGCATGAAAAAAAGTCCGCCGGGCTTGAGCCATTTTTTCACGCGCGCGAACAGGCGCCGCCAGTTGCGCATGTGCTCAAACATTTCCACCGATACGATGCGGTCGAAATGCTGCGCCGTATCGAATTGATTCATGTCCATAGTGATGACCGTCACATTACTCAGCCCGCGGCGGTGCGCTTCGGCCTCGATGTAGTCACGCTGCGAATGCGAGTTGGAAACAGCGGTAATGCGGCTGGCCGGGTAAAGCGCGGCAATCCACAGCGTCAGCGAGCCCCAACCGCAGCCCAGCTCGAGGATGTGCTGACCGTCGGCCAGCGCGGCGCGCTCGCAAGTCGTGGTTAGCGCAGCAGCTTCTGCTTGTTCCAGCGTGTCGATGCCCGTGGGCCAATAGCAGGCACTGTATCTGCGGTTCGGGCCGAGCGCTTCGGCAAAGAATGCTGCGGGCACCTCATAGTGTTGCTCGTTGGCTTTGCCCGGGAGCGGCGCAATGTCTGCGCTATCCATGGTCGCCACGAAGCGCTCCGTAAGCGCAGAAACTGCTTCACAATCAGATACTTGCAGTGATTTCAAGCGCTGTTCCAAAAGCCTGCGTATCGCTTGACGCAGGACCACGTCGGGCACCAGCCCTTGCTCCATCCAATGCATCGCTTGTTGTGTGGCCGACATAATTAAGTTAAGTCACTTCCTGGTTGCAACGAGGTTGGAGCCACCGGTGGCCCTTGTGATACGGCGCGCGCCGGTGCGTGGATGCGAATTTCATGGTTGCGCCGCGCGCCAATCGGCGAGGGCTTGCGGAATTTGCGCCAACGCGGTAATCGTGCGCGCGCCGGGTATGCGCTTGTGTGCGCGCAGCCAGATGCTGCCGCCCGCCCACAGTTCGATTTCAGGATCCAGGCGCTGCCGCAGCGCCGCGAGCGCGTTACTTGCG
Source organism: Betaproteobacteria bacterium (assembly GCA_043741415.1). Taxonomy (GTDB): domain Bacteria; phylum Pseudomonadota; class Gammaproteobacteria; order Burkholderiales; family SG8-41; genus UBA5216. The sequence continues at coordinate 1,206 of JAYUAH010000674.1, read as the reverse complement.
ACACGCACCTGCATCGCGGGGCTGAACGACAGGCCGACGATGTGCGCGCGATGTGCGCGTGCCGCCTGTGCAATGTCTGCCGCCGGGGTTTGCACGCCGAGCGAAATACATTGTGCGCCCTCTACCGCCAAGCACGCGTGCGCCATCAGCAAGCCGATTTGGTGTTCCTCGCCGGGGAGCGTGGTGAGCAACACGCGGGGCGCTTGCCCGGCTTGTGACGCCGCGCCGATGGCCTGACGCAGCAAGTGCTGAATCTGCTCGGTATACAGGTGCTCCTCGAACAGCGCGATGCGGCCTTGCGCCCACGCGACGCCCACCAGCAGGTTAAGCGGGGCCACCATGTCGAGCACGAAGCGCTGCAGGCCCAACCGCAACAAATCCTGCGCGAGCTGCTGGCGCAATGCCGTGACGTTATGCGCTTTGAGTAACACGAGTAAGTCCTGCATCGGGCTGACATCCGGCGCGTCGGCGTGTTCCGCTTTGGACAGATCGTTGACACGCCCGCTCAGTTCCGCCAGGGACGCCGCAACGATTTTGCCCGGCCGTACGCCGCGGTTCATCAGTTGCCGGATGACGTGAAGTTTTTCGACTTGATCATCCGGGTAAACGCGCTCGCCGTTATGGTCGCGCGAGGGCTTGGGGAATCCGTAACGGCGTTCCCACACGCGCAGCGTGTCCTTCGACAGACCCGTTTCGCGTTCTACGGTGCTGATGGTTGCTGCAAGGCGAGCCAATTGAGGTACAACCATAAATGTTATATTGACATAGACAAAAAAATGAAGAAACGACCAATTAAGCGTTAATATAACATATTATTTATTATTTGTCCAGGACAAATATATTTTATGCGACTAACCTTGGAGCATGCCCGTGCCCAGACAATACGCATCAGCCGTGGTGTAGCCGCGCCGCGATTTGTGCATGCTTTATCGGCGCCGGCAGCGCGTAATTTGCGATAATCTGCCGCATGAACCCCTTAAACCACCGTTTCAGCGCTCAGGAAATCGCGCAATTTGAACGCGACGGCTACGTTATCGCGCGCGGTTTAACGCCGGCTGCAGACTGTGCGGCGATGCGCGTGATTACGCAGCGCGATGTGGCCGCCGAGAAACTGCCTGTGGAATATGAAGCGGACACCCGATATCCGCGGGCACCCGTATCGCACGATGTGCCAGGCGGGCGTACGGTGCGCCGCCTGCTGCAAGC
>JAYUAH010000673.1:0-7731 GCA_043741415.1 Betaproteobacteria bacterium | reverse complement strand
TTAGGGACACTCACGCAAACCACTCACTCGGTCCACCATGTCTGCCCAGCCTCTATCGTTATCCCCGTTTTCGCCCCAGTCCACACCTCAGTCCCCGCTGGACGCCGCGCGCAAAATCGCGCCGCTGGTGCGCGCAAGTGCCAACGAAATCGAAGCCGCGCGCGAGTTGCCGCGCCCGGTGTTTGAAGCGCTGGCCGATGCCGGCCTTTTTCTGATGGCGGTGCCGCGCGCGGTCGGCGGCGGTGAAGTCGATCTTCCGTTACAGGTTCAGGTGATCGAAGAAATCGCCAAGGCCGACGCCAGCACGGCATGGGCGCTGAATCAGGGCGCGACCTTTGCCATGTTCGCGGCCTTCATGCAGCCGGCAGCCGCGCGCGCGATCTGGATCGATACGCCGCGCAGCGTGGTGTCAAACAGTCCGGTACCCACGGCGAAGGCGGTAGTGGCACCGGGCGGCTTTCGCATCACCGCGCATCAGGGTTTCAGCACCGGCTGCCGGCATGCGTCGTGGGTGGCGGCGCACGCGCAAGTCATCGACAATGGCGCGGTGCGGCAGCGTAACGGCAAGCCCGAGATTCGCTATTGCCTGGTGCCGAAGCGCCAGGCGCAATTGCATGACACCTGGAAAACGCGCGGCATGCGCGGCACCGGCACGCATCACTTTGAAGTCAACGACGTGTTCGTGCCCGAGGATCACACGGTGTTGACCTCGAGGGACACGCTGATCAGCGATGGCGCGCGCTACCGTATTCCGCAAACGCTGACATTCGCGGCGGGCGACGGCATGGTGGCGTTGTCGGTGGCGCGCAGTTGCCTTGAGGCCTTTTTCGAACTCGCCGGCGCCAAGGCGCCGCGACACCTGACGGGGCTGCTGCGCGATCAGTCCATCAGCCAGTTTACCGTGGGCCAGGCCGAAGCGCACTTGCGTTCCGGACGCGCGTTTCTGATGGATGCTGTCGGCGAAATATGGCACGAGGCCGTGCAAACCGGCGCGGTGTCTCTCGATAAGCGCATCGCCCTGCGCCTGGCGGGCACACACGCCATCCGGCTTGCCGCGCAAATCGTCGAGAGTATTTATCCCCTGTGCGGCGGGAACTCCATATTCGAGGGCGACTTGATCCAGCGCCACTTCCAGGACATTCACGTCATCACCCAGCACTTGCAGGGGCGCCTTGCCCACTACGAGCTGGTGGGCAATTATCTGCTGGGCCGGCCGATCGACGAGGCGCGGTTGTAATACCAATTCCATTTCATCAGATCAATAGTTATTCGTCGTTTTCCCAATGAAAATTGTCAGCTCATTAATGAGATATTGAAATAGAAATGGAATAAGCGATGCGATGGGGCTAGTTGGACAGTCAGGATTGTTCGCAGCGGTGATGGTCGCGGTAATGTCGTCACGCATCGCCTGCGCGCAGCCGGCTTTGAACTATCCCAACAAGCCGATCCGCATCATTGTCACCTTCGCCTCCGGCGGGCCGACCGACGGCATTGCGCGCACGCTGGCGCAGGACATGGCCGTTATGCTGAGCCAGAGCGTGATTGTCGAAAATCGCACCGGCGCCAACGGCCAGATCGGCACGGTTGCCGCCGCGCGCGCGACCCCCGACGGCTACACGCTGATTTACAACTCGCTCAACCACACCATCAATTCGCTGTTGATGAAAAACCCGGGCTACGATCCGGTCAAGGATTTCACACCGATTATGCTGGCGTTATTTAGCGCGTCCGTGGTGGTTGTGGGGAGCGCGCAGCCTTGGCAATCGTTGCAGGATTTGGTGCAGGCGGCGAAGGCCAATCCCGGCGGCATCACCTTCGGCTCGGCCGGCGTCGGGGGCTCGGCGCATCTCACAGCGGAACTCTTTCGCAGCCAGGTGGCCGTCAACATGACGCACGTGCCATTTCGCGGCAACGCCCCGGCGCTGGTGGATGTGATTGCAGGGCAGGTGTCGTTCATTTTTCACCCGATGGGTGGGCTGCACGAATACGTTGCCGGCAAGCGCGTGCGCGCGCTCGGCATCACGACTAACCAGCGTCATGCGCTCTACCCCGACGTGCCGACGATGAAGGAACTCGGCTACGCCGGCTTCGAGGAAGCGCAATCGTGGAGTGGCATGCTCGCGCCCGCTGGCGTGAGCCGCGCCATCATCGACAAACTCGCGGCGGTGATGCGCAAATCCATGGCATCCGGCGCCCTGAAAAAACGCGCCGAGACTTATGGCCAAACTTTAGTCGGCGGCACGCCGGAAGATTTCCAGCGCTTTCTGGTGAACGATGCCGAACGCTGGCGCAGAGTGCTACGCACCGCCGGCATCAAACCTGAGTAAAGATGACGATAAAGGAGAAACCCTTGCTCACTATTACACCCACCGGCAAAATTTTGGGCGCGACCGTCACCGGCGCGGATCTATCGAAGCCGCTCTCCACGGCGGATTTTGCACAGACCTTGCAGGCACTCGGCGAGCACAGTGTGCTGCGTTTTCCGGGCCAACACCTGAGTGCGCCGGCGCTGCGTGATTTTTCGCTGCGCTTCGGCCCAATACAGGTGGGCCTGAGCGAAGGCTTTCGTCACCCTGACGCGGGCGAGGTCGGCATTCTCTCCAACGTCAAAGAAAACGGCAAACCGATCGGCCTCGCCGACGCCGGGCAGGATTGGCACACCGACATGACGTACCGCGAGACCGTCGGCTTCGTCAACACGCTGTACGCGCTGAAAGTGCCGGTGCGCAACGGCCACGTGCTCGGCGACACGCTGTTCGCCAACATGCACGCCGCTTACGAAGGCCTCGCCCCCGAATGGAAAACCCGTCTCGCCGGCATGACCGCCACGCATGACTTCAATAAATTCTGGGAAAACATGCGCCACAATCACGGCAGTAGTCGTCCGCCGTTAACACCCGAGCAGCGCGCCAAACGCCCGCCCGTGGTGCATCCGATTTTTATCACGCACCCGATTACCGGCCGTACCGTGCTCTACTGCAACCCCGGCTATGCCATCTGCATCAACGAACTGAGTGAGGCCGCAAGCGACCGCGTGCTCGACATGCTGTTCAAGCACCAGTTGCAGGATAAATACATTTACCGCCACTCGTGGCAAGTGAACGACCTGTTGATCTGGGAACACATCGGCACGCTGCACAATGCCATCCCCGATTACGGCCCCGCAGAGTACCGCATGATGCTGCGCTGTCAGGTGATGACCACACCCGAAGTGTTCGAGCCGGGTTTTCTGGCGCGCTCGTTGGAGCGGGGTAGTGTTGCGTATTGAGGTAACGGGGCCAGCAAAGACCTGACCGCCGATGAGCACACATTTCCTGACCGTGCGTCTGACCGAGGCTGAATCGGAATTGGTCGAGCGCTTGCGCGTGCAAACGGGGCTATCCAAATCGGCGTTGGTCAAGCAAGCTCTGAGCCGGTTATCTGCCTCGAGCGAGACGTCCGTGGAAGGCGGATTGTTTGCGCTTGGCGAGGTGCATTTCAGTCGTCATGGGGACGCTACGCGCCAATCAGCGCAAATCAAGCGGGTCGTGCGTAAACGGTTTAACGCTATACGTACTGGTTAACCGTGACGTAGCCCGTAAGGCGCGCAGCGTATTACGGGACAACATGCCTTACCATATGGCCAAATATCGCTGAAAATACGTTGCGGGCGGCATCGCGCGCTACTGTTGGATCACGCTTACAAAACATCGTTATGTGAAAGACGAAATACTTCCGGCGGATTGGGCGTGGGATTCGCAAGAGGGCGAATTGGGTGACCGGGAGTAACGATCCCGTAATACGCTGCGCTCCTTACGGGCTACGGGTTCCGCCCACTTCAGACTAATTCGCCACCGGCGCAATCCCCACCTGCTTGATAACGCGCCGCCACTTTTCCACGTCGGCGCGCACCAGCTCGGCGAACTGCGCAGGCGTGCCGCCGACGGCCAGTGTGCCTTCGGCGGCCATGCGCTCGCGTATCTCCGGTAATTTCAGCACGCGGTTGATATCCTGATTCAGCCGCTCAATGATCGCGGGCGGTGTGCCCGCGGCGGTGCCGATGCCATACCAGCCGTTCATTTCAAAGGGGCCGGTCACGCCGGATTCCTGAAAGGTCGGCACGTCCGGTGCACCGGGGTCGCGCACCGCCGAGGTGACGGCGAGCACCCGCACGCGCTTCGCCGCGACCATAGCCTGTGCGGACATGCGGGCGGTGAATAGCATCGCCAGGTGGCCGCCGGCCACATCGGCGAGTGCTGGTGCGGCGCCTTTGTACGGCACATGTGTCAACTGCACCTTGGCTTGCGACGCCAGCAACTCGCCCGCGAGATGCAGCGCACTGCCAACACCCGACGAGCCGTAAGTCAACGCGCCCGGCTTCGCTTTGGCGAGTGCGACCAGCTCGCGCACCGACCGCACCGGCAGACTCGGATTGATCACCAGCGTATAAGGCTGCGCCGCCACTTGCGTGACGTGCGCAAAATCGCGCACGAGGTCGAGCGTTACCTTGGTGCCTTGCAGTGCCACGGTGGTGGCGTGTGTAATGATGATCATGCCGAGCAAGTGTCCATCCGCCGGCGCGCGCGCGACGGTAGCAAGGCCGATCATGCCGCTCGCGCCGGGCCGGTTTTCCACGATCATGGACTGCCCCCACGCTTCGGTGATTTTCTGCGCAATCAGTCGTGCGACGATGTCGGTGCTGGCACCGGGCGTAAACGGATTCACCAGCGTTACGACGCGGCTCGGGTACGCGGCTGATTCTTTTTGGGCGAGCACGGGCGGGGACGCCAATGTTGCAATCAGTGCGCCGGTGACGACGACAACTCGGAAGTATTTTTGCGGTAGCTGAGGTTGCATTGAAAGGGCGCACACTGTCAATGGTGTAAAATACTCAATAAAATCAAATACTTACATCTATACCCCTGCACGCGTCGTATTGCCCCAATGCGCGCGCACCAGCTCAATCAACTCCGGCACATCGCACAACCGCGCACCGCTCGCGTTCATCATCAGCAGCGGATCACTGTGGCGCTCTTCCGGCGTCCAGGTTTCAGGCGGCTTGGTGGCTTGCGCACCGAGATGCGCGCCGACCTGGCGCGCACGTGCGATGACGCGCGTGCCGAAAAGGTGTTGCTGCGTGTTGTATTGCGTTAACGCGGCGTCGAAATTGTTGGATGCGCCATGCTGTAATAGCGCATCGGCAAGACTCTTCGCATCGAGTGCCGCTTTGGTGACGCCCATGCCCACATGCGGGCGCGCCACGAACGCCGCATCGCCGAGCAACGCTGCGCGCCCGTGAAACAAACGCGGCGCTTCCAGATCAAAAATCGCCTGAAAAAAAGGCTGCGCAGTGAGTTCAATCACCTGCACGCACTGCGGCGCCAGCGCGCGCCGCGCGGCGGCAAGCATCTCGGTCACGTATTCCGGCCGAATCAACGCCGGTGGAATCGCCATGCCGTGACAAACGCCGGTGGCATCGGTGCACAGCGCCGCCAGTCCCTCATTATTCAATGGGTGATACCACACCCAGTTGTAGGCGCGATGCCCCGGACGCACATCGTTGTTCGGTCCCGGCACCGCGTAAGCCGTCATTGCCTCGCCGTCCGGGTAACACACCATGTTGTGCGCGAACATCTCGCGATGCAATTCCAAGGGCAGCGACGCTTCGGGTACCATGCCGCGCCACGCCACATAACCCGCGTACAGCGGCTGCGCGTCGGGCATGATCTGCGCGCGCACCGAGGAGCGGATGCCGTCGGCGCCGATAATCAGATCGCCGTGCGCCGTGCTGCCGTCCGCGAACAACGCGGTGACACCTGACGCATCATCGGTGAACGACACCAGCGACTTGTCGAAGTAATAATCCTCAACCGGAAACGCATCTTTCAGCGCACGATACAACCGCCCCCACGAGCTCAGGATGCGCGGGCGCGGCATGCGGTGCTGAATCTTGCCGTCGCGGCCGATGCAGGTGCGCGACTCCGGCTGCACGCCGATCGAAGCATCAACCGTAATGCCGACGCGCGCCATGATGTCGAGCAATTCATCGTGCGTGCCGATGCCCGCGCCGCGGCTTGCCAGATCGTCACCGACGCGTTCGAACACCTGCACTTGCCAACCGATTGAGCGCAACAGATTCGCGGCGAGCAGACCGCCGAGCGATCCACCAATGACTAAAGCTTTGGGCATGTCATCCCGTCACCCGGTTCAAGCCGTTCAGCGCGGCGACACGGTACGCCTCCGCCATGGTCGGATAATTGAATGTAGTGTTAATGAAATACATCAACGTGTTGGCCTCACCGGGCTGCGACATGATGGCCTGGCCGATATGAATAATTTCGGAAGCCTCGCTGCCGAAGCAGTGAATGCCGAGGATGCGCAGCGTCTCGCGGTGAAACAGTATTTTCAGCATGCCGGTGGTGCGGCCGGTGATTTGCGCGCGGGCGAGATGACGGAAGAACGCATGCCCCACTTCGTAAGGCACCTTGCGCGCCGTCAGCTCGCGCTCGGTTGCGCCGAGCGAGCTGATTTCCGGCACGGTGTAAATGCCAGTGGGGATGTCTTGCACCAGGCGATGTTCGCATATGCCGGTCAACGCATGCGTGGCGGCAAAGCGGCCCTGGTCGTACGCCGCACTGGCGAGTGCTGGGGTTGCCCACCACGTCGCCCACGGCATAAATATGCGGCTGCGCGGTTTGGTAAAACTCGTTGATCCCGATCGAGCCGCGTGCGTCGCGCTGGATGCCCAGCGCTTCGAGTCCCATGCCGTCCGAATTGCCGGTGCGGCCCTGCGCCCATAGCAGCACGTCGCTTTGTATCACTTTGTTCGATTTGAGATGCACCCGCACACCATTTTCGTCTGCCTCGACGCGCTCGTAGTCCTCACTATGGCGAATCAGCACACCTTGCTCGCGCAGATGGTAGGCCAGCGCGTCGACGATTTCATCGTCGAGAAAAGCGAGCAGCTTGTCGCGCGTGTTGACGAGATTGACCTTGATGCGCAGGCCGCGAAAAATCGACGCGTACTCGCAGCCGATGACCCCTGCGCCGTAAATCGTAATGCTGCGCGGCGTCACTTTGAGCTGTAGCACCGTGTCGCTATCGACAATGTGCGGATGCGAAAAATCCACATCCGGCGGCCGGTACGGGCGCGAGCCGGTGGCGATGATGATTTTGTCGGCGCGACAACGATGGCGCGCGCCGTTGGCCACCGCCACCTCGACGCACTGCGCATCGGCAAAAGCGGCGCAACCGGCAATCACATCCACGCGGTTGCGTTCATAAAACCCGCTGCGCAACTGCACCTGGGTGCGTACCACACCGTCGGCTTTGCGCACCAGGGTGTCGTAGTCCGGGTCTGCCCCGTCATCGTTACTCGCGATTTGCTGAATGGCGTGACGCAGCGCCTTGCTCGGAATTGTACCGCGATGCGTGCATGAGCCGCCCACCTCGGCATCCTGATCGATCACGGCAACGCGCCGCCCCGCCTTTGCAGCAGTCATCGCCGCCCCTTCGCCGCCGGGGCCGCTGCCGATGACAACAATGTCGTAGTGATCGCGCATGGATATTTTTGAGAAAACTGGAAAAGTTAGCGCGCCGGGCGCCTGCGGTTGATGAAGGTCACACCGATGCAATCGGAGAGCAGCCGCATTATGCGGTAAACGAAATGTATCCGCAGATGCGTTGCGCGCCCGACGTTGCAAAATTCATTCGGGCTTTCCAGTGGGCGTGCTGCGTCAAAAATAACCATTA
>JAYUAH010000672.1:0-3302 GCA_043741415.1 Betaproteobacteria bacterium | reverse complement strand
TGCGTACAAATTTGCCCGGCACTTCGTTCAGTGTCTGCACAAATTTGACCACCGGCGCTTGCATGGTGCCGACGAGCATGGCGAGCAACTCCTGGCGGCTGGGCATCGATGCGAGTGTCGCCACTTGCTTGGGCGACATCATCGAGCCCGGCATGGCGCCGGCAGTGATCACCAGCTTGTCATTGGCTTTGGCGAAGTCTTGCAACACTTTCGCCACCGCTACCGGATCGGCCGAAATGCCATAGGCCAAGGGCCCGGTCATTTTGTCAGCGAGACCCATAAACGGCGTATCAGCCACTGCGCGGCGCACCAGTGTGTTTTTCAACACGCGGAAATACACACCCGCTTCGCGCGCTTTTTTGCGCAAGGCGGTCATCTCCACCACCGGCAGACTGCGGTACTCGGCCAGCACAATCGCCTGGGCCTGCGCCACTTGGGCGCCGATCTCGGCAACGGCTGCTTTTTTCTGCTCCAGATTTAAACTCAAGGTCTACCTCCTATTCTAAAAATTAGTTCGGCGTTCAGTGTTCGGTGTTGAGCGTAACGTGACGGCGGTTACGCCCGACTCTGAACCCTCAACTCCCAACTCCCCTACGGCGACCTGTGATCCAGAAGTCAGACATGAATGCTTGACCTGTTTCGGGCACACCGTCTGCGTAGGATTTCAGCGAACCGTCACCAGCAAACTTCACTTGCGACATTCATCCGAAAATTAAACCTCCATCCCGCAAGGTTCCTACGGTCTTTGACAACCCACCGGCCCGTCCAAACAAACCCGCGCCGGCAGCCCAAAGTTACTGCGCCTCGCGCGCCCACACTCACATGAGACGGCGCACGCGACGGCTTTAAGTTTTACGCCTGCTGCTGTACGAAGCTCGACTGATCAACGCGCACACCGCTACCCATGGTGCTCGACACGGAAATCTTCTTCAGGAAGACGCCCTTGGCCGTTGCGGGACGCGAACGATTCACCGCATCCACCAGCGCCTTGATGTTTTCTTCCAGCGCTTCCACGGTAAACGACGCGCGCCCTATCGTGCATTGCACGATGCCGGCTTTGTCGGTGCGGTACTGCACCTGGCCGGCCTTGGCGTTTTTCACGGCGCCGGCGACATCCATGGTCACGGTGCCGACTTTCGGGTTCGGCATAAGCCCTCGCGGCCCGAGAATCTGGCCCAGCGCACCCACCACGCGCATGGCGTCGGGCGTGGCAATCACCACGTCGAAATCCATTTTGCCGGCTTTGATTTCAGCGGCCAGATCATCAAAACCCACGATGTCGGCGCCAGCGTCCTTAGCCTTGGTAGCGTTCTCACCTTGCGCGAACACGGCGACGCGCTTGTCTTTGCCCGTGCCTTTGGGCAACACAATCGCACCACGCACGGTTTGATCGGATTTCTTGGCATCGATGCCGAGATTGATCGACACATCGATCGACTCGTTGAATTTCGCGGTCGCGTTTTTCTTGACCATGGTGAGCGCATCCACCACCGCATAGAGCTTGTCGCGATCAACCGTGCCGCGCAATGCGGCGTAACGCTTGGAATCTTTAGCCATGATTAACCCTCCACCACGTCGACGCCCATGCTGCGGGCGCTGCCGGCGATCGTACGCACGGCTGCTTCGAGATCAGCGGCGGTGAGATCGGGCATTTTTGTTTTGGCGATTTCTTCGGCTTGCTTACGCGTGATTTTGCCCACCTTGTCGGTGTGCGGCGTTTTGCTGCCCGATTCGATTTTCGCCGCTTTTTTGATGAGGATCGACGCGGGCGTCGTCTTCATCACAAAGGTAAAGCTCTTGTCGGCGTACGCGGTGATGACGCACGGTACCGGCAGACCCGGTTCAATTTTCTGCGTGGCGGCGTTGAACGCCTTGCAGAATTCCATGATGTTCAAACCACGCTGACCGAGCGCGGGGCCGATCGGTGGCGAGGGATTCGCCTTACCCGCCGGCACTTGCAACTTGATAAAACCAACGACCTTCTTTGCCATGTCACTCTCCTTGTGGGTGCGAACGGTTGCTTAGGTAAGCCAAACAACCTCCCCGTAAAAAATACAATAAAAACAAATACTTACGATATAACTACTAAGCCTTTTCAACCTGACTGAATTCCAGCTCCACCGGCGTCGAACGGCCGAAAATCGTGACCGACACGCGCAACTTGCTCTTGTCGTAATTGACGTCTTCGACATTGCCGTGAAAATCCGCGAACGGACCTTCTTTCACGCGCACCGCCTCGCCCACTTCGAACAACACTTTGGGACGCGGCTTTTCCACGCCCTCTTGAATCTGATTCAGAATGTTCTGCACTTCTTTTTCCGAGATCGGCGTCGGCTTGGTGGCGGTGCCGCCCACGAAACCGGTGACCTTCGGCGTGTTCTTGATCAAGTGCCAGGACTGCTCGTCCATGTCCATCTCGACCAGCACATAGCCGGGAAAAAACTTGCGCTCGCTGGTGTGCTTTTGCCCGGCGCGCATTTCAATCACTTCTTCGACCGGCACCAGAATCTGGCCGAATTTATCCTGCATGCCTTGGCGGGCAATACGTTCCACCAGCGCGCGCTGGACGCTTTTCTCGAAGCCGGAGTAGGCGTGTACCACATACCATTTCTTGCTCATTATTCGCCTCGCCCGATCAGCTTTTTCATGCCCCACAGCAGGCTACCGTCCACCAGCCACAGAAACATCGCCATGATCACCACAAACGCAAACACGATGGCGGTCGTTTGCAAGGTTTCTTTGCGCGTAGGCCACACCACTTTGCGCACTTCTTCCACCGACTCTTGCGCGTAGCCCTTGAACTGCCGGCCCATTTCAGTGGTGAGGAACAACAGTGTCGCAGCCACCATGCCGCCCAGCACCGCAGCCACCCGCAGAATCATGGCTTTGTCCGCAAAGTAATAAAACATCGCGATACCCGCGACCACCAGCAGCGCAGCAAAAACGATTTTTATCTTGTCAGCCATCTCTATGGACCGGTTGCCGGGTCTTTCAACTATCGCGCTCCGGGAAACCATCCCGTGTGTTCATTCCGCACTGTCTTGGCAGGCCAGGAGGGCCTCGAACCCCCAACCCTCGGTTTTGGAGACCGATACTCTGCCAATTGAGCTACTGGCCTTTTGTTAGTTAAGTGTGCAGAGTTAGGCATTTAGAGTAGCGCACCGCGATTTACTCCGAACTCCCAACTCTGAACTCCAAACGATTTACTCGATAACTTTGGCGACGACACCGGCGCCGACTGTTCTGCCACCTTCGCGAATCGCGAAGCGCAGTCCTTCTTCCATCGCGATCGGCTGAATCAA
>JAYUAH010000671.1:0-7735 GCA_043741415.1 Betaproteobacteria bacterium | reverse complement strand
CCACAAAACGCTGCACCGTCGCGCGACCGATGCCTTCACTGCCGCCGGTGACCGCCACCACTTTGCCTTTGAGTCCAAGTTCCATTGCAACACCCTCTCTATTGATTTGAAATGCAATTTTGACACAACGCGCCGGCGCTGCCGGTTTTAACCGAAACATTTACTTACAAACGCGCGCAGTCTGTTACCCCTGGCACGTCGTCATCCTGCGACCATGACCGTTATTGGAAGCGTGGATTTCCACATTAACCGGAGGACAGACCATGAAAGCAGTCAAGCTCATCGTTGCCGTTACTATTGCTGCATTGCTTTCGGGCTGCGTGGTCTATCCCATCGGCTACCGTGGCGGCGGCTACTACGGCGGCAGCGGTTACTACGGTGGCGGTTACTACGGCGGCGGCCATCGCCGCTGGTAAGCAGTAACATAATGGGCGCATGCTAAACTTGCGCCCATCATGAAAATCGCAAAAATTGTTATTCCCGATGACTATCACGGCCTCGTGCCCCAGTTGGAATGCTACGGCAAACTGGCTGGGCACGAGGTTTCTGTTTTACGCGATGTCGCTCCTTCGTTTGAAACGCTGGTGGAAAAACTGCGCGACGCAGAAGTCATCGTCGCCGTCCGCGAGCGCACCGAATTCACCCGCGCCTTGTTGGAGCAGTTACCCAAGCTCAAGCTGATCGCGCAAACCGGCCGCAGCGCTCACGCTATCGATCTCAAAGCCTGCACGGATTTAGGCATCGCCGTGTGCGCCGGCTCGCACGCCTCACCCTACACCGTGGCCGAACACACTTGGGCGTTGATATTCGCCTCGGTGCGGCGCATTGCCGACGACGCGGCACTCATGCGGCAAGGCAAATGGCGTAACTGGTTCAGCACCAGCCTGCGCGGCAAAACCCTCGGTGTTTACGGTTTGGGCAAGATCGGCGAACCCGTGGCCGCCGCCGGTGCGGCTTTCGGCATGCGCGTGTTGTGTTTTGCACGCGAGGCTACCGCGGCACGCGCCAAAGAACTCGGTTATCAAGCGGCACCCTCGCGGCAGGCCTTCTTTGAGCAAGCCGATGTCATGAGCATCAACCTGCGCATGAGCGAGGCCACGCGCGGCATCGTCACCGCCGACGATCTCGCCCACATGAAACCCACCGCGCTGATCGTCAACACCGCACGCGCGGAATTGTTCGCCCCCGGCGTGCTGGTGGAAGCGCTCAAGCACGGCCGCCCCGGCTTCGCCGCCACCGACGTTTACGAAAACGAACCGGTGCAACACGGTGATCATCCGCTGCTCAAAATGCCGAATGCGATCTGCACCCCGCACAGCGCATGGCTGGAACCCACCACCTACAACCTGTATTTCGGCGAAGCGTTTGAGCAGGTTGCCGCCTACGCCGCAGGCAAACCGGTGAAGCTGCTGAATCCGGACGTTAAGCAACGACCCTAGCGTTGCAGTCGTAAAGACGCACAGCGGCTTACCGCCGCAGTTGTGATAATCTTTCGCTCCCGCGCGCGTCACGTAATGCAAGCGGTTTCAATTTGTGAGACTCCCCGGAGGAAGCATGCCCCCCAGCGCAAAACCCCGCCAGCGCACTGGCGCCCAATTGCTCGTCGACGCACTCGGAGTGCACGGCGCAGACACCGCTTTTGGCGTGCCCGGCGAATCGTATCTGGCCGTGCTCGATGCTATGCACGATGTAGAGGATGATTTCAAATTCATCATTTGCCGGCAGGAAGGCGGTGCCGCAAACATGGCCGACGCCTATGGCAAACTCACCGGCAAGCCGGGCATTTGTTTTGTCACGCGCGGGCCCGGTGCGAGCAATGCCGCGGTAGGCATACACACAGCGCATCAGGATTCGACGCCGCTGATTCTGTTTATCGGTCAAGTCGATAGCGAAGTGGTCGAACGCGAAGCGTTTCAGGAAGTCGATTACCGCCGCATGTATGGACAAATGGCGAAATGGGTCGCGAGCATAGACCGCGCAGACCGCGTGCAGGAAATGATCAGTCACGCCTTTCACATCGCGACATCCGGCCGGCCCGGCCCGGTGGTGCTCGCGCTGCCGGAAGACATGCAAATACAAATGGCGACCGAAAAAACGCTCGCCTGCTACCAGCGCGTCGCCGCCAATCCCGGCGAAGCCGACCTGCATCAACTGCGCGACATGCTGTCCAAAGCCCAAAAGCCAATCGTCATTCTCGGCGGTGGCGGCTGGAACAAAAAAGGTTGCGATGATTTTCTGGCGTTCGCCAAAGCGTTTGATCTGCCGGTGGCATGTTCGTATCGCGCGCAGGACATGATCGACAATCGTGATTCGCATTACGTCGGCGACGTGGCCGTCGGCCTCAATCCTGCGCTGGCCGCACGCATCCAAGGCTGTGACTTGTTGATTGCCATCGGTTCACGGCTCGGCGAATGGACCACGGTGAATTACACGCTAATCGACATTCCGCGTCCCAAGCAAAAATTCGTGCACATCTACCCCGGTGCCGAAGAATTGGGCCGCGTGTATCAAGCCGATCTACTTATCAATTCCGGCATGCCCGAATTCGCCGCGGCCGCACGCAAGCTGCCACCATTAAAACCCGCGTGGGCGGCATGGACCAGCGGCGCGCGCGCCGATTACGAAGCGTGGCAAAAGCCGGTGAGAGTGCCCGGCAAGGTCAACATGAGCGAAATCGTGCTGTGGCTCAACAAGCGCCTGCCGCCGGAAACCATCATCACCAATGGCGCGGGCAATTTCTCGCTGTGGGTGCATCGCTTTTACCGCTATCCCGGCTATCGCACGCAGCTTGCGCCCACCAGCGGCGCGATGGGTTATGGCGTGCCCTCCGCCGTCGGTGCTGCGATCGTGCAGCCGAAGCGGCCGGTGGTGTCATTCTCCGGCGACGGTGACTTCTTGATGAATGGGCAAGAACTCGCCACGGTGATGCAGTATGGTGCCAAAGTGATATTCATCGTGGTCAACAACGGCATGTACGGCACCATCCGCATGCATCAGGAACGCCACTACCCCACGCGTGTCAGCGGCACCATGCTGAAAAATCCCGACTTCGCCGCCCTTGCCCGCGCCTACGGCCTGCACGGCGAAATTGTCGAAGCCACGGCAGATTTCGAAGCCGCGTTCGAGCGCTGCTGGAGCGCCAAGACCGCCTCACTGATCGAAGTGCGTATCGATCCCGATGCCATTTCGCCACGCGCTTCACTCACGGCCATCCGGGCAGAAGCACTTAAGAACAAATAGCCACAGAGGACACAGAGGAACACAGAGGGACACAGAGAAAACCGTGAATGATGACCTTACCGAACGCATTATCGGCGCCGCAATGGAAGTGCGTAGCGCTCTCGGGCCAGGCTTGTTGGAATCAATTTACGAACAAGCCCTGCGCCATGAATTCGAATTACAAGGCATACCGTACGCCCGCCAAGTTTCGGTAGATACGCACTGGGTCACGTTATACAAGGCCACCGCCTGGATATGATCGCTTTCGGGGAAGTAATTGTTGAAATAAAATCGTTGCAACACTTACCCGACATTGCGACAGCTCAAGTACTCTCCTACCTCAAATCAACGAAACTCAAGCGCGCTCTGCTTAATAATTTTGATGTCATGCAACTCAAAAACGGTATCAAACGAATTTCTCTGTGAACTCTGTGTCCTCTGTGGCGAAAAGAATTTAAGGAATTTAGATGATTCATTACTTGTCCGAAAAAGATGTTCAGCGAGTGCTGAACATGGAGATTTTGCTGGAAACTACGGAACGTTCGCTCAGGGATCGCGCGTTACATCAAGCCATCGACATCCCGCGCCAGCGCATCTACACGCCCGAAGGCACACAGCATGTGTTGCAGGCCTCTTCCAAAGCGATTGGCTACACCGGCTTCAAGTATTACTACACGCGCCCGACCGGCAAAAGTTTTTATGTGCATTTGATCAGCATCGAAACCGGCAAGCTGGTAGCCATCGTCGAAGCGATCTGGATGAGCATGGTGCGCACGGGTGCTGCCAGCGGCGCGGCCACAAAATATTTGGCTAAAGAAGATGCCGCTATCGTCGGCCAAATCGGCAGCGGCTACCAATCGATAGGGCAGCTCGAAGCCGTGTGCGCGGTGCGCAAAATCAAGGAAGCCCGCGTCTACTCGCGCACGCGCGACAAGCTCGAAGCCTACTGCAAGAAAATGACTGAGAAGCTAGGCTTGCCCGTGGTGCCTGCCGCCTCCGCCGAGGCCGCGGTGCGTGGCGTCGATATATTAAATGTCATCACCAAATCGGCTACACCTACGATCAAGGGCGAATGGCTCACACCCGGCGTGCACATCAACGCCGCCGGCTCTAACGCACTATCGCGTGCAGAAATCGACGACGCCACCATCAAGCGCTGCGACACCATCACCGTGGATTCACGCGGCACGGCGCAAAAAGAATGCGGCGATTTAATATCGTCGTTTGAAAAAGGCGTGATCCAGTGGGACTCTCTCACCGAAATCGGCGACATCTACGCAGGCCTTGCCCCCAAGCGCACTTCACCCACGCAAATCACGCTCTACGAATCGCACGGGATGGGCATACAGGATTTATATGGTGCGGCGAAAGCACTGGAACTTGCCCAGGCACGCGGCATCGGCACTCAACTTCCCGTTGGACTCTAAGGAATGGCAATGACCACCAATCTCGGAAAAATCGGCTTCGCCGGCATCGGCGCCATGGGCACGCCCATGTCCACCAATCTCATCAAGGCCGGCCACAAGCTGGTGCTGTTCGACATTGATCCCAAGAAGGCGGCCGCAGTGGCCGCCACGTACGAAGCGGAAGTCGCGAGCAGCCTCACGGACCTCGCGAGCAAAAGCGACACCGTGATCACCATGCTGCCCGACGGCAAACTGGTGCGCAAAGCGCTGCTCGGTGAAAATGACGGCGGCAAAAACTGCATCGTCGAAACGCTCAAACCCGGCAGCCTGATCATCGACATGAGCTCGTCGTCGCCGATGGGTACGCGCGAACTCGGCGCGCTGCTGGAAAAACGTGGCTTTCAATTCATCGATGCGCCGGTATCGAATGGCGTCAAGGGTGCCATCGCCGCGACACTGTCGATCATGGTCGGCGGCGACAAGGCGATTTTCGAACGCGTCAAACCGGCGCTGGAAAAAATGGGCAACCAGATTTATTACGCCGGTCCACTCGGTGCCGGGCACGCCATCAAGGCATTGAACAATTATGTTTCGGCCGCGGGGCTGATCGCCGCGTGTGAAGCCATGCACGCCGGTCAGGCATTCGGGCTCGATCCTGCGGTAGTGGTGGACATCATCAACACCTCGAGCGGCATGAACAACACCACCAAAAACAAGTGTAAGCAATACATGATCGCCGGCACCTACAACGCGGGTTTCTCCACCGGGCTGATGGCGAAAGACGTGCGTACCGCACTCGAAATCGCGCAAGCGATGGGCACCTCAACCGTGCTTGCCAAACCCACGGCGGATATTTGGGATGACATGGAGAAAAAACTCGGCTTTCTATCCGATCACACCGAAATGCATAAATTTACTTTAAAATCAAATACTTAGATGAATATCTGGAAAGGCGCTCACGACGCCGATTGGGAAGCCACGCAAGCCGAACTCGCATCAAGCTACCTCGTCGATGGCCTGCCGGTAGTGCCGCCGACGATGGAGCGTGTGGCAACCATGCTCGCGCACAACGGCTACGCAGCCGACGAAGAAATCGCGATGCTGCCGCCAAGTTTCGAGAACGCTACTGCGGGCGACATCGCCATTTGTGCGGTGATGGCGGGTTGTAAACCCGCATACCTGCCGGTGCTGATAGCGGCAGTGGACGCCTTGTCTGACATGAGTTTCAATCTGGTCGGCATCGGCACCACCACCGGTTCCGCCGCGCCGATTTACATCGTCAATGGCCCCATCGTTGAGCAAATCGGCTTGAATTCGAAAGCGAATGCCTTGGGCTCTGGCCACCGCGCCAACGCCACCATCGGCCGCGCGATGACGCTCATTCTGCAAAATATCGGCGGCGCCATCCCCGGCGAAGTGGATATGGCTACCCTCGGCCAGCCCGCCAAATACGCCTGCTGTTTCGCCGAGAACGTCGACGAAAGTCCGTGGGCGCCGCTGCATGTGGAGCGCGGTTTTGCCGCGGATCAGAGCGTGCT
The DNA here is from genome assembly GCA_043741415.1 of Betaproteobacteria bacterium. Taxonomy (GTDB): domain Bacteria; phylum Pseudomonadota; class Gammaproteobacteria; order Burkholderiales; family SG8-41; genus UBA5216. The sequence goes on along the minus strand of JAYUAH010000671.1, from coordinate 1,572 downwards.
CACTGTGGTGGGTATCGCGGGCACGGTTGAAGTGAATGATTCCGACAGTCAGCAAGCGAGCGACATGGCGCAGACGTTCGCGCAATCCATGCTGATCGCCGGTGTATCCGGCGGCGCCGGATTACTCGGCGGCGGCGAGCCGCTGTGCATACTACCGCCGGAATGGGCCGCCATGTTTGAGCGCGATGGTTATACCAAAGCAAAAGTCAAAGCCGCAATCTGGGAACACGCCGTACTGCCCGTGGAGAAACTCCCGCCGGCACTGCGCAAACACCGCATGGCTGCGGCAACTGATCCTTCAGCCAACGTGATTCGCGTCGCGGAAAATGCCGATGACCTGATGATCGTCGTCGCCGGCGGCGTGGGACGCAAGGCGGCTTACGCGCCGACGTGGGGTGGCACCACTAAAGCCATTAGCCGCGAGATCAAAGTTCGTAAGTCATGACCGACGTTGCAACACCCCGCAGCGGCCCGCTCGCCGGCATCCGCGTGCTCGACATGAGCCGCATCCTCGCCGGTCCGTGGGTGGGGCAACTGCTCGCCGACCTCGGCGCCGAGGTGATCAAGATCGAACGTCCCGGCAAAGGCGACGACACGCGTGCGTGGGGGCCGCCGTTCGTGAAAGACCGCGACGGTAAAGACACCAGCGACGCCGCGTACTTCATGTGCGCGAATCGCGGCAAGAAATCATTAACGCTCAACATCGCCACGCCCGAAGGCCAGCAGATCATTCGTGAACTGGCGCAACAATCCGACGTGCTGATCGAGAACTACAAAGTCGGTGACTTGAAGCGCTACGGCCTCGACTACGATTCTCTCTCAACCTTGAACGCCCGACTCGTTTACTGCTCCATTACCGGCTTCGGCCAAACCGGCCCATATCGCGACCGCGCCGGTTACGACTTCATGATTCAAGGCATGGGCGGCATCATGAGCATCACCGGCGAGCGCGACGACTTGCCCGGCGGCGGCCCGCAAAAGGTCGGCGTTGCGATTGCCGATCTGATGACCGGCATGTATTCGACGGTCGGCGTTGTCTCGGCGCTGCACGAACGCAACGCCAGCGGGCGCGGCCAGCACATCGATATGGCACTGCTCGACACGCAAGTGGCGTGGCTCGCCAACCAGAATGCCAACTATTTGATCGGCGGCGAGGTGCCCACGCGCATGGGTAACGCGCATCCGAATGTGATGCCGTATCAAACCTTTCGCACAAATGACGGCGACATCATTATCGCCACCGGCAACGATGGCCAGTACCAACGCCTGTGCGTGGCCGCCGGCATTCCCGCAGCGGCGACCGATCCGCGCTACGCCACCAACGCGCTGCGCATCGCCAACCGCGAGACCTGCACTGCTGTGCTGGCAGAGGCAATGAAAAAGAAAACCACCAGCGAATGGGTGACCGCGCTCGGAATCGTCGGCGTGCCCTGCGGCCCGATCAACCGCCTCGACGACGTCTACGCCGACGCACAGGTGCAGCATCGCGGCATGAAAATCAACGTGCCGCATCCGCGCGCCGGCAGCGTGCCGCTGGTCGCCAATCCGATTAAATTTTCGCGCACGCCACTC
>JAYUAH010000670.1:0-3306 GCA_043741415.1 Betaproteobacteria bacterium | reverse complement strand
CCGCGCTCGGCCAACGCGGCACGCTGACGCTCACCAACCTGATCGCGTGTTATGCGGTGCTGGCGTACAACATGAATGCGTATGAACTCGAAGCGCCGGCCGGTGGCAGCGAACCGGCACTACCGGTGTAGCCGCGCGTCTCGCGATATAGTCACCGGCGCGAAATCACTCATCAATGAAGAAAATAACTCTCCTGATCAGCTTCGCCGTGTTTCTGCTTTCGGTGCTGATTTATTGCATCGGGCGCTGGCTGGTGCGCCCACCCATGGCGGACAACATTGCCAACTGGTTCCTGTGGTCGGGCAGCATCTCCGCGGCCATCCTGCTGTTGGCGGCGCTACGAACCGTGCCGCTCAACAGGCGGCACGGCCTCAACACGGCGGGTGTGGTACTCATCATCGTGCTTGCCGCCTTCGGTGGATGGGGCTTGTTTTCCAACGCGGGTCAGAAGCGATTCCCGGAAATGTCGGGGCTGATTCCTTACGCCGCGTTAATACTCTCCGGCATATTCGCCTTGTTCTTGATCGTGATTAACCTGCTGTGGCGAAAAAAAAGAAAAAGAGTGCGCTTCATCTAATTGTTATTGCATGCGACGACAATACTGCCCCTGCCGAACTACGGCACACTCACCGTGCGTATATACCAGGGAAACGAATCCCAACTCACCACTTTTTCCGTGCCATCAAACAGCGCCGCAATCTTGCCGCCGCCTGCCTTGTAAGAAAACTTTTTAATGTTGTCCGGCGGATTGGTGGTCGGATTGCGCATGATGTCGATGGCCTGATCGGTTTTGAAAATCTGGTATTTCGATGGATCACCCGGGTAGAAAAACTTCACCTCTGGGTTGCCCTTGATCGCCGGCCCGCGCACATATTCCACCTGCAACGACATGTGCTCACCGCTGGCTGCGGCGAATTCCCAATTTTCAGAGCCGGTCATCACGCCACCCGATGCATTGTGCGTGCGCGCCATTTTTGCCGTCGTCGCATGCTGATAAGTGCCGAATGCACCGGGCGCATCCGCCGCATGCTCGGTAAGGCCGTGAATAATCATTTGCCCGACATTCTTGGTGGCGATTTCCCTCACCGGAATGGCGAGATAAACCAGCCGCGCCGTCGGCCGCGGCGCCGACTTGGCATCGCCCCCCATGATCGCCGTGCGGTCAATGAAAATCATGCGCAGATTGCAATCCTTGGCCGGGCCTTGCGTGGCAATCACCGTTTCCCAGCCGGCAGGCAGCATTTTTGCGAGTGCGGCATCGTTGACACGAAAGTCGATTTGAAAGCGATGTTCGGCGGCTTGTTCGAGGATGGTTTGAGCAGAGGCGAATTGCGCTGGCAGTAACAGAATGGCGGCGAAGAGCAGGCCGGTGATTTTGGTTCGTGGATTCATGGTGTTCTCCCGTTGAATATCGTATGGTAACGCGGTTATGGGCAAGTGCAAGGTTCATTGCCACCACACTCGTAGCCCGTATGCAGCGCCGCGTAATACGGGACCTTTCCCCGGGTTACACTTCGTTCCACCCGGGCTACGTTTATTGAGAATGTCCTTACCATTTTGCGTATCGTACACGCTGCAAGCAGCGCGCCTCTATGAACTTACTGACGGACGCTTTCAGATCGTTGAACGAGGGCCGCTCGCGCCATTCATGTCCGGCTATGGCTACCTACTCGTTTGCCACGAACTTGCAGAGTGCATGAAGCGCTTGGAAGTAAAGCGGGTCAAATACGAAACCGCCATAATATTTGATCCTAGATCAAGCGAAGAGCACCGAACCCACACACGGATTCACGTTGGCCAGTACTTCAAGTATGACCAAATAAGCGACCTCGCGCTCGATGGAAATCGCCTGCTCACCATGGATGACCAATTTTTGTTTGTCAGTCCTGAGCTAAAAACTCAACTGGAGGCCGGCCCATTTCCCTATCTCCGTTTCACCGAAGGGCTCAGTGAGTTTGCCGCTGGCGCGACCTGATCGTCGCCTCATCACTCCTCCCCGCATAAACCCGAAGATAAGAAGACCTGCCCCATCCGCCGCAATCGTAGTCCCCGTCAACATTCGCGATTCATCGGAAGCCAGAAACACCACAATCGCCGCGATATCAATCGAATCGCCCACCGAAAACGGATACAGCTTCTGCACCACCATGCGTTTCACATGCTGCGCATTGGTTTACGCACTGGATTCCAGCCTTCGCTGGAATGACGAATTGGTTTTTTGAGTGCGGCAGCAATGGATGTTTTTGTTGCGCATCACTTAATCTTGATCCCCGCCGCCGCCACCACCTGCGCCCACTTCTGTAAATCCTTCGCCATGGTCGCGCCGAATTCTTCGGGCGTGCCGGTGCGCGGCTCGGCGCCTTCGCTGGACATTTGTTTGCGTGTGTCAGCCACTTGCAACATGGCGTTGATTTCTTTGTTCAGTCGCGCCACTACAGCAGGCGGCAAGCCCGCCGGCCCGATCACCCCGTACCAGCCGCTTACTTCGTAGCCCGGCATACCGGCCTCGGCGATGGTCGGCACATCGGGTAGCGCAGTCGCGCGTTGCGCAGTGGTGACACCCAACGTGATGAGTTTGCCCGAGCGCACATGTACAACCGCCGCCGGTATCGACGGAAACAAAAATTGGATGTGGCCGCCCATCAAATCCACCAGCGCCAGCGCCTGGCCTTTGTACGGCACATGCACGTAATCCACTCTGGCCATCACCTTGAACAACTCGCCCGACATGTGGCTGGGCGAGCCCACGCTCGACGAGCCGTAACTCAGTTGCCCCGGCCGCGCGCGCGCAAACGCGGCGAACTGCATCACCGTGCGCATCGGCAGCGATGGATGAACCACCAGCACGTTGGGTACATTCGCCACGATGGCAATCGGCGCAAAATCTTTCAGCGGATCGAACGGCAGCTTGGCATACACCGAGGCATTGATGACAAAACCTTCGGGGATCATTTGCAGCGTGTGGCCGTCTTTCGGCGACTTCGCGGTGATTTCGCCACCGATGATGTGATTGGCGCCGGGGCGGTTTTCAACGATTACCTGCTGCTTGAACGTTTCGGAGAGGCGTGCACCGATTGCGCGCGCGAGGATGTCGGTGGCGCCACCGGGCGTTACACCGACGATGATGCGGATGGGTTTGGTGGGGTAGTCTTGTTGGGCTAGCGCCGTGGTTGCAACAACCATCATACAAAGTGCTACAAAGATTCCGTTCGGGCTGAGCCTGTCGAAGCCCTGGTTGCGCACCACGCCCTTCGACAGGCTCAGCCCGAACGGCTTCATGTTGATCGCAAACTTCATCACAACCCC
>JAYUAH010000669.1:0-3310 GCA_043741415.1 Betaproteobacteria bacterium | reverse complement strand
GCGCGCGTTGGGAGCCGGCCAAACAATTTACCGTGAAAATAGAAGGCGCAGCCAAAGTAGGCGAACGCGCGCTGATGCTCGCCGGCTGTGCCGATCCGCGCGCGATTGCGGCGATGAAAGAAATTTTGCCCGCGGTGGAAAAAACCGTACGCGAGCTCACGTCAAAAACCGTGAAAGAAGCCTTCCAGGTGTATCACCGCGTCTACGGCATCGACGGCGTGTTCAACTGGCCGCGACCGCCGGATGTCATGCCGCGCGAGGTGTTCGTGATGGTGGAAATCATCGCGCAAACAGCGGAGGCAGCGAAGTCTGTCGCCACGGTGTTCAAGCAATTTTTATTGCACCACGGTTTTCCGGGGCGCATTTCCACTGGCGGCAATCTGGCGTTTCCGTTTACGCCGCCCGAAGTGGTCACCGGGCCGGCATATCGCTTCAGCGCCTATCACGTGATGGAAGTGGATGACTTGCCGGCGTTGTTTCCGGTGAGCAGCGAAACGTTGTAGGCTAGTATTTTCCGGTGACGATAAAGTAGCCGATGAAGTAAATGCCCGCGGCCATGAACACGTACACCAGGTAGTCGAACGCAATACCGCGGTGCCCCAGACTTCTGCGCTCACTCCAGATGCGGAACGCGAAAAACACCGCAACCGACGCTGCCACTGCGATCAGCGGATAGCTGAGATAGGCGTCTGCCATTTTGCTCAGGCCCAGGCTGATCCAACCGCCCTCGCGAAACGTGCGATAGGTGATACCGGCCAGCCCGGCCACCACCAGCACGATGGTGATCAGCGATTCCAGCACGGCGAAGAACTGTTTCACGTGGTGCGCGCTCCCGGCAGATCATCACCTTGCTGCGCATGACCGGCGCGGCTATTGCCGCTGTGCGACCGCGTCACTTGCGCGAGAAATGTCTTACTATACATGCACTTATTGTAGCAGGCTACGCAGCGTCGGGTGCCGCCGCTTCAGAGCACATCGCAAACGGCTTCTGTGACAATCGCAGTCGTCGCCTCGCCGCCCAAATCCGGCGTCAGCAGCTTGCGCGCGGTGACTTTTTCAACGGCCTTCATCAGGCGCACCGAGGCTTCGCTTTCGCCCAGGTGCTCGAGCATGATCGATGCGGTCCAGAACGTCGCTACGGGATTGGCGACGCCCTTGCCGGTGATGTCGAACGCCGAACCGTGGATGGGCTCGAACATCGACGGAAAGCGCCGTTCCGGGTTCAGATTAGCGGTGGGCGCAATGCCCAGGCTGCCGGTGAGTGCGGCGGCCAAGTCGGATAGGATATCGGCATGCAGGTTGGACGCCACCAGGGTATCCAGCGACCACGGTTTCAACACCATATTGGTGGTGACCGCATCGACCAAAATGCGCTGCGTTTCCACATCCGGATAATTTTTCGCCACTTCGTAAAAAATTTCATCCCACAGCACCATACCGTGACGCTGCGCGTTGGATTTGGTCACCAGCGTCAGGTGTTTGCGCTTGCGTTTTTGCGCGAGTTCAAAGGCGAATTTGTGGATGCGCGTGACGCCGCTGCGCGTAAAAATCGAAGTTTCGGTGGCGACTTCTTCCGCCAGGCCGCGATGCGCGCGACCGCCGTGGCCCGAGTACTCGCCCTCGGTATTTTCGCGGATCACCACCCAGTCGATGTCCTGCCCGTCGCGCAGCGGGCTGGTGATGCCCGGCAACACGCGCGCCGGTCGCACGTTGGCGTATTGATCAAAGCCCTGGCAAATCGGCAGCCGCAGGCCCCACAGCGACACGTGGTCGGGCACATCGGGTGCACCCACCGCGCCGAAAAAAATCGCATCGCATTTTTTGAGTTGATCGAGCCCGCCTTCAGGGATGTAGTAGCCGTTTTTTTTGTAGTAGTCGCTGCTCCACGGGTAGTGCTCGATATGCAGCTTGAATCCGCGGTCGCGGCTCGCTAGTACGTCCAGCACTCGTAAGCCCGCGGCGATGACTTCCACGCCGATGCCATCGCCGGGGATGGCTGCAATTCGATATTCGCGCATGCGCAATTCACCTGAAAAAGGTTGCATGGTAGCGGAAAGCAGCGGGCCGCGTCATATACTTTGCTAGAATGGACTGAACAAATCTGGACGTATTGCATTTTGAAAATCCTGGCCCTGGAAACCTCCGGTGATTACTGCTCGGTGGCGCTGTGGCGCGACGGCGCAATCGACGATTGCGAAATCCTCGCCGGGCAACGTCAATCCGGCCTGTTGCTCGACCAGGTGCACGAATTGCTGGCGTCGTGCGCGGTGCGTCTGGCCGATGTCGACGGCATTGCTTTTGGGGCCGGGCCCGGATCGTTCACCGGCCTGAGAATTGCGTGCGGCGTAGCGCAGGGTTTGGCCTGGGGGTTGAACAAGCCCACGGTGGGCGTCAATACCTTGCAGGCGCTGGCCGAGGCGTCGGGTGCGGCGCGAGTAGCGTGCTGCGTCGATGCGCGCATGCGCGAGGTGTACCAGGCGGCCTACGAAAAAATTGACGGCGCATGGCATACCGTGCAGGCACCGGGCGTGTATGCACCCAACGCGGTACCGCCGTTGCCGGGTGACGGCTGGTTCGGTTGCGGCAGCGGCTTCGCCGTGTATCACGATGTTTTGCGTGCGCGTTACGGCGCGCTACTGACCGCCGTCAGCGACAGCGACAGCGGCAACGTACACGCGCGCGCGCGCGACGTGGCTGCGCTCGCAGCACCGGTGTTCGCGCGCGGCGGCGGGCTCGCGCCCGAATTCGCGGCGCCGATTTACGTGCGCGACAAAGTGGCGTTAAAGACGCACGAACGGCAATGAACGATACGGAACGATGAGCAACGATGAGCGCACAACTGGATAATGCCAGCCGCGTGCGGCGCATGAGCGAAGCCGATCTCCACGCGGTGATGTCGATCGAGAACGTGATTTACACGCACCCGTGGACGCGCGGCAATTTTGTCGATTCACTCAAGGCCGGCAGCTACTGCTGGGCCATGGAATTGAATGGCACCCTGGTCGGTTATGCGGTGGTGATGGCGGCCGCGGGCGAAGCACACTTGCTGAATTTGAGCATTGCCGCGGCTTGGCAACGGCGCGGACTGGGACGCGAGTTATTGTTGTATGTATTTGATTTTATTCAAAAAATTGAAGTGGCAACATTATATCTCGAAGTGCGTGCTTCCAACGCGGCAGCGCGCGCGCTGTACGCGCAAGCGGGCTTGCGTGAAATCGGCACGCGGCGCGGTTATTATCCGGCGCTTATCGGTAACGAGCAGGGTCGCGAAGATGCCATCGTGCTGGAATACAAATTGTGACTGACAACC
>JAYUAH010000668.1:0-3313 GCA_043741415.1 Betaproteobacteria bacterium | reverse complement strand
CACACCGATCATCTTTTTATTTGCAGATACATCCTATTACATCTTATTCCCACGGAGACTGAAGAATCATGACTGGAACCCTCGACCTTTTTAAAATCGCCAAAGAAGAACAAGAAGGCGATCTATTCAAGCTGCTGGACAGCATTTACAAACGTTCCAAAATCCAGCCGCGCGGTATCAGCGATGCGGTGATCTGGGAAGGCGGCAACACCGCCGGCGGCGTGCAGCCCGTCGCCCATGCATTGACCGATACCTTCGCCTTGAACGGCACCTTGATGGCGCTCGACGTGTTGGGCCTGCCGTTCCTTGGTGTGCCGATGATGGCGCAGTTCCGCCACGATACTAAATTGAAGTCGCTGGAGTGGTTCGGCAAGATGGATTTCACCTGCTTGAAGTGGTCCACCGCAGGCGACTTCATGGTGAATGAAGGCGGCAAAAAAGTCGTGGTCGCGGGCAAATCCGCCAATGCGCCGCTGCGCACCGCCTCCGGCGTGTATTGCAACGTGCGCCCGTATGGCTCGATTACCAGCATTCGTTTCATGCCCGGCCTGCCGTACTCGCAAGACAACAAAAAATTCGTGGTCGACAAAGCCACCGGCAATATCCACTCCGAAATGAACACGCCGGGCATCCGCATGGCCTACGCCGCGCGTTTGTTTTTGAAGATGGTGCATGAGACCGGGCAAATCGGCCGCGTCGCGACCAAGCCCACACAAGCCAAGGAAGACGCGGTCAATGCCGGCATCATGCGCTGGCTGTTGCAGGGCACGAAGTTCAAACTGAGGCGCCAGTACGCAGTCGATGCCTACGAAGAGCACAAAGAAAACGTAGACGCCATTGCGGCCCTGCTACCGAAAGATTTCAAAGCCGGCATGGAAAACTGGGGCGGCGATATCTACGAACACATTTCCGACACCAACTTCGGCCTGTTGCTGCACGACATGATCAATCACCGCAAGTGCATCGTGTACGCCACCGATTTGGACGGCGACCGTTTGACCGACCTGATGGCCGACGCGCCCGATGTGCTGCGCGCATGGGGGCAAATTGTGCTCGATTACGCCAAGACCGGCCTCGACATGAAGCAGGTGTGGAAAGACATGGGCTTCACCATGACCAACGGCAAAGACATGACCAGCGTGATGTATCGCATGGAAGGCGCGCCGATTTACGAACAAACGCTGGGCTCCGCCGATGCCATGCTGATGCGCCTGCTCAACGGCGACGAAACCGTGGGCGGCACCAAAGACCCGTACGATCCGCGCATTCATTTCGTGCTGATCAACGAAGCCTACAAAGCGGCGAATCCGGGTAACACGGAATTGGCGAACTGGCTCGACGCGCAATTGGCCACCTTCGACAAAATTTATTCGGGCAAACGTCCGCGTTACATCGACGGTTACAACCAATTGAAAGCGGCGATCAAGCCGTGGGGCACGAAGTAATCGTTACTTTTCGGTAGTGATAAGCGATAACGCCCGCACCATGCGGGCGTTGTTGTTTTCGGACTATGCTGATTCTTTTCAACAAACCCTACAGCGTGCTGTGCCAATTTCGCGCCGTCGAAGGCAAACACACACTCGCGGATTTCATCACGCAGCCCGGCGTACACGCCGCTGGACGCCTTGATGCCGACAGCGAAGGTCTGCTGGTGCTGACCGACGACGGACGCGAACAACAGCGCATCACCGATCCGCGCCACAAGCTGCCCAAGACCTATTTCGTGCAGGTCGAAGGCATCCCGAACGAGGCCGCGCTCGCGCATCTGCGCGCGGGGGTAACACTCACCGACGGAATCACGCGCCCGGCGCAAGCCACGCTCGTGCCCGAACCCGCATGGCTGTGGCCGCGCATGCCGCCGATCCGCAGCCGCAAATTGATTCCGACGGCGTGGATCACGCTCACCATTCGCGAGGGCCGCAACCGTCAGGTGCGGCGTATGACGGCCGCCACCGGCTATCCGACGCTGCGGCTCATCCGTCACGCGATTGGCAGCTGGAACCTTGATACGCTGGCGCCAGGAGAATGGCATGTGGCCGCGGCGTCGGCGCCCTCCCCAGATAGCGAGAACGCACTTAAAAATTATTCGTAACTATATGATTTTATGTAATATTTTAAACCTTACGCGAAACTGTCAACCAGGTAACGCATTGCATCGTTATTGGACGTGACCGAGCATTACGGTCGATCGCGCAAGCGATCCAACAACCAACCCAATGAGGAAAATATAATGAGCAAATTGTTCGCAACCCTGCTGGCCGCCGTTTTCGCTGCTGCAACCATAACCCCGGGTATCGCTGCCGACATGAAAGACGCGAAAGACGCCCCGAAAGCTGAAGCCAAGAAAGACGATGGCAAAAAAGCCGACGGTAAAAAAGACGACGGCAAGAAGATGGAAACCAAAGCTGACGCCAAAAAAGGCGACGCTAAAAAAACCGACGACAAGAAGTAATAGCGGTTCTTTAGTTGGAAAGGCAGGGTCTGATGACCCTGCCTTTTTTATTTTGATCGCGCACCAGCGTTACAATAGCCGCATGCAACCGCTCGCTCATTCTGTACTAACGTCATGAACGCCAAAAAACGCGTGGTCGTCGGCCTGTCCGGCGGCGTGGATTCCTCGGTCGCCGCCCTGCTGCTGAAAGAGCAAGGTTACGAGGTCATTGGTCTGTTCATGAAAAACTGGGAAGACGACGACACCGATGAATACTGCTCGTCGCGCCAGGATTTGATCGACGCCGTTTCGGTCGCCGACAAACTCGGCATTGATATCGAGCAGGTCAATTTTTCCGCCGAATATAAAGAGCGCGTATTCAGCGAATTTCTCTCCGAATACAAAGCCGGCCGCACGCCCAACCCGTGCGTGATGTGCAACAACTGGATCAAGTTCGGCCGCTTGTTCGACTACGCCGACGGCATCGACGCCCAGTTTGTGGCCACCGGGCACTATGCCCGGCTGGTGCGCGACGCGGCGGACAGCGTTCCCCAGTTGTGCCGCGGCGTTGATCCGACCAAGGACCAGTCATACGTTCTGTTTGGCATCGAGCCGGCGCTGTTGCCGCGGATGCTGCTGCCGGTGGGCGACTTTCACAAGTCGGAGATTCGCCGCATGGCCCACGAGATCGGTATGCGCGTGGCGGACAAGCGGGACAGCCAGGAGATTTGCTTCGTGCCCGAGGGGGACCACGCGGCGTTCATTCGCCACAAGCGAGGCGCCTCGACCACGGCCGGCGAGGTCGTGACCAGCGACGGGGTGGTGGTCGGCATGCACGACGGGCTCGATCGATTTACCGTCGGCCAGCGCAAAGGTCTGGGC
>JAYUAH010000667.1:0-17191 GCA_043741415.1 Betaproteobacteria bacterium | reverse complement strand
CCGCACCGATGACATCGCTATAGCTTATGCCGCAGCGCGTTTTTTCGCGATCAGCATTAACGGTATGCCTGCGAGCAGCACGCTCAGGCCGAGCAGGGCACCAATGCTGCCGGGATCTTTGGACATCGCGTAATTCACGCTCGAATACAACATGAACGCGCACATCGCGCTGAACAACATAGGTGTAATCGGATACAACGGCACCTTGAAATGATCGTCGTTGTCGGGCTTTTGGCCGCGCAGGATGAACAGCGAAATACTGGTCAGCAGAAAGAACAGCCAGAACGCACCCGAGGTGTAGGCAACCATGGTTTCGAAACCATCCGGCGTGAGCGAAGACAGCAACACCAGCGTCAGCGCAATGACACCTTGCGTGAGCAGCGCCGGCACGGGCGCGTTTGCACCCGCGCTCCATACGCCCAACTTGCCGAACAGCGCATAATCTCGGCCCAATGCATAATTGGTGCGCGCGCCCGTGAATACCGTGGCGTTGAGTGTGGACAACGCCGCTGCGATGACCGTCAGGCTCAGCACGACCGCGCCGATTTCACCGAAGGTGAGTTTCATCACATCCGCGGCAATCGCCTTCGAAGCCTTCATGCCGTCAAGACCCAGCACCTTGAGATACGACACGTTGAGCAACACGTAGAGCAGTGTCACGATCACCAACCCGCCCACCAGCGCACGCACGATGTTGCGACGCCGGTCCTGCATTTCTGCGGTGAGGTAAGCCGCTTCGTTCCAGCCACCGTAAGCGAGCAGCACAAAAATCATCGCCAGTTGCGAGAACAGCGGGCCGCCGGTTGACGCGACAGCGGCAGCGGCAGGCTTGGGCGGCGCGCCGCTCACCATAAACCCGCCCACGATCACCGCCAGCATGGCAAGCGCCAACGCAGTCGTAATCACGGTTTGCAGCAACTTGCTCTCGCGCGTGCCAATCACGTTCAGCGTGGTAACGCCGATGACTGCAAGCAACGCGTAGATCACCGAACTCTTTGCACCCAGGCTGAACAGTTGAGTCGCATAGTCACCGAACACGAATGCAATCGCGGCAATCGCGCCGGTTTGCACCACGCTCATGCGCGCCCACGCGAACAGGAAGCCGAGCTTGTCGCCGTAGGCACGCGACAGAAAGTGGTACTCCCCGCCCGCGCTCGGGTAGGCCGATCCCAATTCGGCATAACACAAGGCGCCCACGATGGAAATAACACCGCCGGCGATCCATAGTCCGATCATCACGGCCTCGGATGACGAACTGCCGGCAACAATCGACGGCGCCCGAAAAATGCCGGCGCCGATCACGATGCCGACCACCATGGCAATCGCATCGGCAAGTGTCAGTGAAGGACGCGGCGCGGCCACTGGATTGGCACTACTCATATTATTTCCCCTCCGGTTCGTCTTGCGCGCGCGACATCTCGCCGCGCGTCACGCGTTTGGCCGTCCACGGGCGCTGTGTGCTGTCGAATCCGATACGCACCGTGCCGGTGATGGTTTCACCGCTTAACTTCCCCTGAAATTCATGACGCTCCAGTTTTTGCGCGCTCTTGCCGGAGAGCGAGAACTTCACTTGCTCGCCGGTCATTTTGCCGCGCATATCGCCGCGCATGGCACCCACCGCGCCACTGCCGTCGATATTCTGGAAAAACTGTTCGACATCGAATTCGTACGCCACCGTTTTGCCCTCGATGGTGATCTGCGACTGCCATTTACCTGCAATCAGCGCCGGCACCACCCAGCCGAAAATATAGCTGATGCCCGCCGTGCCCACTTTTTTCTCCGGCACCACCAGCGTTTTTTGTTCGTCGGGATACCAATCGCCCATGCTGTAGTCGTGCGCCACCACGCGGGTTCCTGGAGCCAGCTTGAGTATTTTGGAGCGCAGCTTGAGATTCATTTCCGGTAGCAGGTAAGTCGACACCACCGTGGCACCCGTGAGATCGGTTTCGAACAGATTTTGCTCGCGGAAGGTGACACGGTCGGTCACGTTTTCCTTGCGTGCATTCTCATTCGCCACCTTGAGCAAATAAGTATCCAGATCAACACCGAGCGCTTTGGCACCGTGTTTTTTGGCCGCGGTAATCACAAAACGTCCGTCGCCGGAGCCCAGATCGATCAGGTAATCCGCTTTGTTGACCTTCGCCATCGCGAGCATTTCATCCACCACAATTTGCGGCGTCGGTACATACACCACATCGCCCACGCCGGTTTGCGCGCGCGCCGTGGCGGTCACCAGCAACGCCGCCAAGCACCCCATTAAAAATCCTTGTTGCATCACTTTCATTGCGACTCCTTGCTGAAATTGCCCGCTCCAAATGTTTGTGCGCCCGCCTCGATGTCCATACGCCCGCGCGAGGTACGTGTGGCGCGCCACGGGACCGGCGCGCCTTTTAGCATCAATTTGTCCGCGTCGACTATAGTAACAGCGGTGCCGGTGATCGTATCACTGACGATGCGGCCTTCAAATTCGCGCCATGTCGCCTTCCCCGCCACTTCGGCACCCATCACAAAGCGGATTACATCGCCACGAATTTGGGGGTTGCCGATCGCGGCCTGCTGCGCGGTGATACTACCTTTGCCGTCGAGTATTTGAAATTTTTGCGTAAGCGTGGTTTCGTGCGCTGCTTCGACGCCGTTCACCGGCAACCGCCACGACCAGGTGCCGGAAAAATCCGCCGGCACAATCCACATCAGTATGTCACTCGACGGCGGACCGTAGCGCTTGCCCGGCACCGGCACGGTCAGTTTGGCGTCAGGCACCCAGTTGCCCATGTCGAAATCATGCGACACCACGCGCGTCCCCGGCTTGAGTTTAAACAGCGACGGCCGCAGCCGCAGGTTCACCGCTTCGCTCATGTACATGGTGATGACATTGGCCTTGCTTAAATCCGCAAAAAAAAGATCGTCGCTGTAAAACGACACACGATCCTGCACGCCTTCGCGTTGCGCGTCGCGCTTGGCGGTACTCACCAAATTGGGATCGAGCTCCACGCCCATGCCGCGCGCGCCGAGTTTCTTGGCGGCGGTGATCACAATGCGTCCGTCGCCGGCGCCCAGATCAATCAAATAATCGTTCGCTGCTACCGCGCTGATGTTCAGCATGGCGTCAATCACGTTCTGCGGCGTCGTCACATACGGCGCATCCGCGGATTGTGCCTGAGAACAAAAAAGCACAATAAAAACAAATAGATAGCAAAATACCCTCAAGGCCGCACCCGCTCCGCGCGCCAGGCGTGGCGGGTCTGCGCACTGCCCACGCCGCGACGAAATTCACCTGTCATCACGCCCTCGCGCACCACGCCTTCAAAGTAGAGGTTGGCTTCGTGTTCGCGATCGGTGTTGTCGACAATCACAAAACTCACTCGATCGCCGCGCAGCAGGGGCTGCCACAGGCCGCCCGGCGGACGATCCGCGACACGCACCACGCCGTCGATGTCCTGATACTTTTGCCGGATATCCAAATCCCAAGTCTGCGCGCCGGCCGGCAGCGGCAACTGCAAACGCCAGCGTCCATCCACCTTCGCCGGCACCACCCACAGCATGGCATTCTTGCGAATGGTGACTTTGGCGTCGGGCTTCCAGTCGCCGAGATCAAAATCATGCGCCACGATGCGTGTGCCCGGTTTTAGCGCGAGCAACTGTGGGCGCAACTTCATGTTCACGCCGGGCAACAAATACATGGTGATGACGGTGGCGCGCGACAGATCGGTCTTGAACAAATCCTGCTTGATGAATTGCACACGCTCCGCCACGCCAGCATCCTTTGCCGCAGCCTCGCTTTGATAAATCAGATGATCATCGAGTTCGACACCGATGCCGCGCGCGCCGAATTTCGCCGCGGCGGTGATCAGAATGCGGCCGTCGCCTGAACCCAGATCGAACACGAAATCGTTTTTGTTCACGTCCGCAAGGCGCAGCATTTCATCAACCACCACCTGCGGCGACGGCACAAACGGCACGTCATACGGCCATTGCGCGTGCGCAGCAGCGCACGTCAGCGTTAACAGGAGCAACAAAGAGAATTTAATTTTATTCAATAAAATCATATAGTTACGTAGATTATCCAGTTCAAGACGCTGGCGTAATGCGCTGCGCGCTGCCATCGTGGTAATGCGAGCTACCGCGCCGTGACGCCGGGATTCAGATCAATGAAGCGCGCTTCACGCAATTCCGTACGCGTGGCCTGCCACGACTGTGCTGCACCGGCCACGCGCATGTTGCCGTCGATGGCATTGTTGATAACGTTGCCGCTGAATTCATGACGCACCTGCCCTTGCGTTGCTTCAATACTGATGTGTTCGCCGGTGAGTACTGCTCTTTCAAGGGTTGCGCTGCGCCCGGCGATGATGAGTGTGCCGCTGATTTTCTGGAATGCCTGATCCAGTTGCAATTCGTACAAACCGGCCGGGCCTTGCCACACCCACTTGCCTGCGACACGAGCCGGCACCACCCAATACATCACCTTGCTCTTTTGATCGCGCCCGACGGGCTTGCCCGGCGCGTCCATCACCAGTTCGACATCCGGCGGCCATTCGCCAAAACCATAGTCGTGCGACACCAGCCGCGTGCCGGGTTTTAACGCGAGGATGCGCGGGCGCACCATCAAGTTCACTTCGGGCAGCAAATAAATCGTCAACACATCGGCTTTATCCAAATAGGTTTCGTGCAGATCGCGCTCGTAGAACACCGCGCGATTCGCCACGCCCGCTTTGGCGGCATTTTGGTTACTGCGTATGACCAATTTCTTATCGAGATCGACGCCAAAACCACGTGCGCCGTAGCGCTTGGCGGCGGTAATAATCATGCGGCCATCGCCCGAGCCCAAATCGATCAGATAATCTTTGGCGCTGACTTTCGCCAGTTCGAGCATTTTGTCGACCACCACCTGCGGCGTTTGCACATAGGGCGTATCGCCGTAATCCTGCGCGACAGCCGCAGCGCTCATCCCCAACGTGAGTAACCACAGCAACCTTGAAACCACGTCGCAACGACCCTGCATTATTGAACCTTTTCTGATTGTGTTTCGCGCGCGGCGTTCCAGTCGTAACGCCCCTGCTTACGGGTGCTGGACAAACTGGCAGCGCCATGAAGCTGGTCGCCATCGGCTTTGCCTTTGAATTCATGCCTCACCGGCCCGCTACCCAGATCAGCCATTAACGTAAAACTCAATTCGTCACCCACGAGCTTGACGTTTTGCAGCGGCACGGAGTGGCCATTGACCGACGCGCTGCCTTTGATCACTTGAAAGGTTTGATTCAAGGTCACCGCGTAAGTCTGCGCTTTGCCGCTTTTGCCACTCGCGGGCAATTCCCAGCGCCACGCACCCGCCACCTTGGCCGGCACCACCCAAAAATAAATTTCGCTCTCGCCGCCGGACCCGCTGTATTTTTCCAGCGATTCCATACGCACATAAGCATCGGGCTTCCAGTCGCCCATATCAAAATCATGCGACACGATGCGCGTGCCCGGCTTTAACTCGAGCAGCTTCGGGCGCAGCTCGAGATTCACGCGCGGCAGCAGATACATGCTGATCACGCTGGCCTCTCGCAGATCCGTCTGAAATAAATCACGCTGATAAAACGCTACTCTGTCCGTAACACCTGCTTTGCGCGCATTCTCCAGCGCTTCGGATACTCGCGTGGGATTGATATCCACCCCAAAGCCGCGTGCACCGTGTTTACGTGCCGCGGTCACCACAATACGCCCATCGCCCGAACCTAGGTCGATCAGATAATCGTTGCCGCTGACCCGCGCCACTTGCAGCATTTTATCCACCACATCCTGCGGCGTCGGCACATAGGGCACGCGCGGCTCCTGCGCCTGCGCTGACGCACACACAGCAACCCAAATCACCATCAGTCGCGCACCACGCACGAGTGGATTCAGAAATTTGGCTGTATCAAACACGATCATTCTCCTTCGCGCGCACGCTACCGCAGCGCGCCGCCTATGGTAAATTCGCGCCACGGCATTATACCTGACACCCCTCACGCATCATCCCTGACCCCTCACGCTTACATGCTGCTGCAAACCATCATTTTCATCTCGGGCGGCGCCATACTGGCGCTGGAATTACTGGCTTCGCGCATCATGACGCCGTACTTCGGCGTGAGCCTCTACATCTGGACCGGCATACTCTCAATCACGCTGGTGGCACTTGCGACGGGCTATTGGAGCGGCGGCAAGCTCGCCAATTCGCGCAAAATTGCCGCCACAAATCTGCTCGAACTCTATGGCCTGATGCCGGCACTGGCGGCACTGTTCATCGTGGCCGCATGCCTGATCTACCCGTTTGCCTTCGCGCCGCTGGCGGCCTGGAGCGTGGTCGCGGGCGCGTTCGTCGCCTGCCTGATCTTGCTCGCGGCGCCGCTCGTCGCCGCTTCGGCAATGAACCCGTTGCTGGTGGCCCTGTTGGTCACGACTACGCGCCGCAGCGACGGTGACGGCGGATCGGGGCAAGTTTTTTTCGTCAGTACCATCGGCTCTGTGGCGGGTGTATTGGTGACAGCATTCGGACTGATTCCTTATGTGAGCAACTACGACGCAGTACTGATCATCGCTGCCGTGCTCGCCACGCTCGGGCTCGCGGTCGCTGTATTCCCGCCCAAGGCATTGAAGCGCCGCGCGGTAATCGCTACGACCTCGGTGCTGGGCCTGCTCGCCTCGCTGCTACTCCTTTGGCAAGCGGATGCCTACACCGGTCGCAGCGGCGCCATCGCCTATCAGGACGGTACGTGGCGCGTCGAAGCGACGTTTCGCTCACTGTTCGGCACGGTAAAAATCCTCAAGCAAGACGCCGACGCCAACGGCCAGTTTCGGCGCGTGTATTTTCAGGATGGCCTCACCCAAAACGGGGTGGAATCCAATGGCCGCTCGCATTCGTTTTATACCTACGCGCTCGAGGCGCTGGCGATGGCCTATCGACCCGATGCGCATCAGGTGCTGGCACTGGGCCTGGGCGCGGGCATGACCCCGGCGCGGCTGGCGACACGCGGCATCAACACTGAGATTGTGGAAATCGATCCGGCATCCTTGCAGGCCGCGCGGCGTTTTTTTGCACTCGATGAACGCAAGACGCCGGTGTATCAGACGGATGCACGTACCTTCGTACAGCACTGCCCGCGCACGTACGACGTGGTGGTGGTCGATCTGTTTCATGGCGACGGCACGCCGGACTATTTGATTACGCGTGATTTTTTCCGCGACCTCTCGCGCTGTCTGGGCAATGGCGGTGTCGCGGTATTCAACACCTTCGCCGATCTACAAAAGCCCGTGAGCTATGCCCATCTGCTGGCGACATTACGTTCAGCGTTGCCGCATATCGCGCTGTACCGGCCTATCGCCCTCGGCGCAACGCACACCAACAGCTTTATTGTCGCGAGCGCTACGCCGCTGCGCGCGCCGGTACGCGTGACCATGGACCAAGTGCCGCCGCGTCACGAAAGCACCTTATGGGACATGCTGGCAGCACCGCTACCACTGGTGCCCGTCTTGTTCGAAGGCGGCAAAGTCATTACCGATGCGCGCAACAGCGCCGCGCTGGATATTGCCGATATGCAGCGCAGCTACCGGCAAACCGTGGTTGGGTCTACCCCGGCGGCGTTTTTGCTGAACTGAGCACCCCTATTCGGTGGTCAGGCCTTTGCGCGCGATAAAGTCGGGGAACGCGTCCTTGGCCTTTGCGCCGCGCAGCACGTGGGTGGTGTACTCCTTCTCTGCATTGAACTGGGCTTCCAGGTTCTGCGCCATTTGCTGCAGCATCAGGGCTTTCACACCGATGACTGCCCCGCGGTGATTCGCGGCAATCATCTTGGCGAGTTCCATGGTCTTGTCGCGCAGTTGCGCGCGCGGCACCAGGTGATTCAATAATCCGATGCGGTAAGCTTCTTCGGCGCCCACCATGCGTGCGGTAAACAGCAACTCCTTGGCCATCGGCCAGCCGACCTGATTGGGCAACGTCCAAGTGCTGTTGATGCGCCCATAGGCCGCGGCCAGAAAGCGAAACTTGGTGCCTTCGCATCCCACGCGCATGTCGAGTGACGAGGCCAGCACGGCCCCGCCGCCATACGCCAGACCGTTCATCATGCCAATAGTCGGCTTCGCGCACGCGCTGATCTCGAAGCTACGCCGCGCGTCACGCATGGCGTCCAGTTCTGCATCGCTGTATTTCGCGTCGTTTGCCAATTGCTCCTGGATATCGCCGCCTGCGGTGAAGGCGCGTTCGCCGGCGCCGGTAATTACGATGCAACCAATCGCGTCGTCCGCTTCCATAAGCTTGACCGCGTGATGCAGCTCCACGCCCAGTTTGCGGTTCATCGCATTGAGCTTCTCGGGACGATTGAGCGTGAGCACCGCCACACCATCTTCAACCTCGACCAATATATGTTCGTATGCCATGGTTCTATTCTCCTCAACAAGAGGTCGCAGCGTAGCATGCAATCCCGCCAGCGGGAAATGACTGTGCGAAGCCAAAGCCGCTGCGCTCGATTGCAGCGGGCGCTTTATTCGACCTTGATGCCCACAGTCTTGACCACTTTGGTCCAGCGCGCGATTTCGGATTTTAGATAATTGCTCAAGTCTTCCGGTGTGCCGCCGACCGGCACCAAGCCGTGGCTGTTTATTCGTTCTCGCGTGTCAGCTTGCTGCAGCAGGCGATTCAATTCGGTATTGAGTACGCTGACGACGTCTTGCGGCGTGCCGGCCGGCGCCAAAAGGGCTGTTCGTGACATGACGATGGAATCGGGCACGCCCGCTTCGGCGAACGTGGGCACCTCGGGCAAATCCGGCGCGCGCTTCGCGGCGGTGACGGCCAGCGGACGCGCCTTGGTGCTGGTGCGCAGGTGCGGCAGGCATTCTGCAATCGGGCTGAAAATCACCGGCATCTGGCCGGAGAGAAAGGCGAGCAGCGCCGGTGCGCCGCCCTTGAACGGCACATCCTGCATTTTGATTTGCGCGTTCATCATGAAAAGCTCCACCGCCATGTGCGTGATGGTGCCTTGTCCTGCCGAGGCGTACTGGATGTACTTCGGTTTCGCTTTTGCCATGGCGATCAGGTCCTGCACGCTGTTGACACCCAACGACGGTTGCACCAGCAGTACGTAAAACGATTGCCCCACAGTGCCGACGGGCGCGTAGTCCTTCACCGGATGAAACGGCAGCTTGGGATATAGCGGCACATTGGTGGCGATCGACGCGCTGGCGAACAACAACGTGTAGCCGTCGGGCGCGGCACGTGCCACCAATTCGTTGCCGAGCGATGTGCCCGCGCCCGGCCGATTGTCGACGATCACCGTTTTCCCAAAACCTTCACTGTACTTCTGCGCCACAATACGCGCGATGATATCCGTGGACCCTCCGGGCGGCAGAGGTACCACCATGCGTATCGGTCTGACGGGGTAACGCGTTGCTTGTGCGGCTGCCGCTGTAGGCCATGCCGCCATGAGTGCTGCGATGATCACCACCACCCCGAACGTCCAGCGCGCTAACGCGCTCATTTCACAAGATTTATTGATGCTGATACCGATGGTCGCTGTGTTCATGGTTGCACGCCTCGTGACGGTCGGTAAAAGTATAGGGCAAATCTTTCAAGAACGGCGCATTTCGCATTGCAGACTCACAAGGTCCAGCGCGCGCAACATGCACCAAGCGCCAGCCGTACGCTAAGATGATCGACACCACCTATCGTTGCGCTGTTGTCTTTTCTTTGTGCTATTCCAATCGAAGGAGCAAGCCATGACTGACACAACTATGGAGCCCGGCTGTCTCAAGGGCGTTCGCGTACTGGATCTCACGCAGTTCGAAGCAGGTACCTCGTGCACGCAAGTACTCGCGTGGCTCGGCGCCGATGTGGCGAAGGTTGAAAATCCATCGACTGGCGACCCGGGTCGCCGCGTGGGATCGACCCAGCCGCACAAGGACGATCCGTATTTTTTGATGTACAACTCCAACAAGCGCTCGATCACGGTCAATCTGAAATCGCCGCGCGGCCTGGAGATCGTCAAGGAGATGGCGAAGAAGGCCGACGTGTTCATGGAAAACTTCGCGCCGGGCGCCATTGAGCGCCTGGGTCTTGGTTACGACGTGTTGAGCAAAATCAATCCCGGCATTATTTACGGGCAGGTCAAAGGCTTCGGTGAAGGCAGCCCATTCGAAAAAAATCTCGCCTTCGACATGATTGCGCAAGCCTGCGGCGGCACCATGAGCATCACAGGCGACCCCACGGGCAAGCCCGTCAAGCCCGGCCCCACGCTCGGCGACACCGGCACCGGCATGCTGATGGTGATCAGCATTCTCGCCGCGCTCTACAAGCGCAAGGAAACTGGCAAAGGTGTGCGGCTTAACGTCGGCATGCAGGACGCGATCCTGCACTACATTCGCAATTCGCTGGCGGTCACTTCGAAAACCGGCAAACCCGCGCCGCGCGCAGGCGCCGGCTCCATCGGCGGCGGCAATCCGCCGGCGAATATTTATCCGTGCAAGCCCGGTGGGCCCAACGACTACGTTTACATTTACACCAGCCGCGCAAACCCGAATCACTGGACCAAGCTGCTGGAAGTCATCGGCCGCACCGATCTCATCGGCAATCCGAAATTCGACACGCGCGAAGCGCGCGTGGAAAACGAAGCGGAAATCGACGCCATACTCACCGAGTGGACCCTGAAGCGCGACAAGTACGAAGCGATGAACCTCGTCGGCGCCGCCGGCATACCCGCGGGCGCGGTGCGCGATACGCTGGAGCTTTCAAACGATCCTGATTTCGTCAATCGCCGCATCATCCAGCCGATACAACACCCCGTTGTCGGTGCGTTCAAGGCGCTGACTTGGCCGGTGAGCTTTGACGGGCAGAAGGCCACGGTGAAGCCCGCGCCACTGCTCGGCGCGAATTCGCACGAGGTGCTCAAGGATTGGCTGGGCATGGCACCCGAGCAACTGTCGGCGTTGAGCGCCGACAAAATCATTGGGGGCTAGTACCGAAACTTCAAAACCTTTAAGCCACAGAGGACACAGAGATCGCAGAGAACCCCTGCGCAGATTTTCTCTATGAACTCTGTGCCCTCTGTGGCAAATATGCTCTTCGCTTTTTATTTTTGGAAATTGAACCGCATTCATCGCATAGGAGAAGACCATGGCGAATACCACCGGCAATGAGATTCTGGCGAAAGCCCTGAAAAACGAAGGCACCAAAGACCTGTTCTTCATCATGGGCGGGCCGATGCAGCATGCCGAGACAGCGTGCGCGAAAGAAGGCATACGCATGATCGACGTGCGCCACGAACAGGCCGCGGCACTCTCGGCGCAGGCTTACAGCCGCTTGCTGCAAAAGCCCTCGGTGTGCATGGCGGCGAGCGGTCCCGGCGTGATCAATCTCACCACCGGCGTTGCCAATGCGCTGATCGATTGCGCACCGGTGGTGGCGATTGGTGGCTCCAGCGCGATACATCAGTTTGGCCGGCAGACGTTTCAGGAAATCGATCAAGTCGCAATCATGCGCGGCTGCACCAAGTGGACCGGCCGCGTGATCGAAGTCCGGCGCATCCCCGAAATGGTCAACACCGCGTTCCAGAAAGCGATGGGCGGCAAACCGGGGCCAGTGTATCTCGATTTTCCAGCCGATACACTTTACAGCACGGTGCCCGAAGAAGAAGTGCAGTGGGGCCTCTCCGGCCGCTCGCTGCTGCGCCCGCGGCCGATGGGCGAGACCGCACAAGTCGACAAACTCATCGCAGCACTCGCCAAGGCAAAAAATCCGATCATCCTCACCGGCAGCGGCGTGATCTGGTCGCAGGCGTGGCCGGAGCTAACGTCGTTCGTGGAGAAGGCCGGCATACCGTTTTACACCACGCCGCAGGGCCGCGGCGTATTGCCCGACGATCATCCGTTGTCGTTCCTCACCATGCGTTCCTCGGCATTTAAAGACGCCGATTTGATATTGATCATCGGCACGCGCATGAACTACATCATCGGCCACGCCGCACCGCCGCGCTTTGCCGCCGGTGCTACGATTGCGCGCATCGACATTGATGCCGACGAAATCGCCAGCTCGCCGCGCCAAGTCGATATCGGCATCGTCGGCGACTGTAAAGCGGTGTTGCAACAACTGCTGGCGGCCATGCCCGCCCGTCTCGACGCAAAGAACTACGCGCCGTGGCGCGAGATGCTTGCCACCGGCGAAGCCAAAAAGCGCGGTGAAACCAGCGGCGGCATGGCCATGAACAAAACGCCGATCCATCCGCTGCGTCTGTGCGAAGAAGTCAAAAACTTCATGAAGCGCGATGCCATCCTGGTGGTGGACGGACAGGAAATTCTCAACTACGGCCGTCAGTCGATGCCGACGTTCACACCCGCGCATCGCCTGAACTCCGGCCCATTCGGCATGATGGGCGTGGGTATGCCCTTCGGCGTGGGCGCTAAGGCTGCGTGCCCGGACAAGCAAGTCATTGTGGTTCACGGCGATGGATCGTTCGGCTTGAACGCGATGGAACTCGATACCGCCGTGCGCCACAACTTACCGATACTGGTGGTGATCAGTCTTAACGGCGGTTGGACCGCCGATCCCAAGCGCGAGAAAACCGGACGCAATCTCGGCTTCACGCGCTACGACAAAATGGCCGAGGGCCTGGGCTGCTACGGCGAGTACGTCGAAAAACCCGAAGACATCGGCCCCGCGCTAGTACGCGCACAAAAGAAAGTAGACGAAGGCATGGTGGCGCTGGTCAACATCAAGACCGACGACACGGCGCGTGCGGGCACGGTGGCGTTCTCGTCGCATTCGACGTAACACGGCGGCGCGCCCAGTTCGGGCGCGGCCTGGCTGCGCTCAGAACGTACTCGCGCGCGCAGCCTGCCAACGCGCATCGCGGCCGTTCAGATTGACAGTGCCGCTCATCGCGCCGCCCTTCACGCGTCCGCGGTAGTGATGACGCACCGAGCCGTTCCAGATTGAAAACGAAATATCTTCGCCTTTCACCGCCACATCGGAGATGCCCAGCCCGCGTGCGTTGAGCAGTGTGCCGTTGGTGATGTGAAACATTTGCGCGAACTCGACGTCGTGCTGTTGTGGCGTGCCGTCGACCTTGATATGCCAGCGCCCGCCGACTTTCGCCGGTATGGTCCACAAGTAGAGCGTGGCACTGGGTAAGCCGTGGATAAATTCTTTTTCCGGTACCTCGAAGGTCAGTCGGTCGTCGGCCGTCCAGTCACCAAAATGGTAGTCGTGCGACACCACGCGCGCACCAGGACGCAGTTCGTCGTAAATTTTTTGGCGCAGATTCATCATCATGCCGGGCAGCAGATACAGCGTCACCACCGTTGCTTTTGACAGATCAGCCTTGAACACATCCATCACCTGAAAAGTAGCGCGCTCGCTAATGCCGAATTTTTTGGCATCTTCATTGGCCCGCTTCACCAGCGCCGGATCAATTTCGAGGCCCAAGCCGGACGCCTTCATCTGGCGCGCGGCGGTGAGCACGATGACGCCGTCGCCAGA
This sequence comes from Betaproteobacteria bacterium, assembly GCA_043741415.1. Classification (GTDB taxonomy): domain Bacteria; phylum Pseudomonadota; class Gammaproteobacteria; order Burkholderiales; family SG8-41; genus UBA5216. The sequence goes on along the minus strand of JAYUAH010000667.1, from coordinate 3,705 downwards.
GCCCAGGTCCATCACAAAATCAGACTCAGTCACCCGCCCGAAGCGCAGCATCTGATCCACCACCACTTGCGGCGTCGGCACATAAGGCCCGCCGGTGCGTTCGATATCTTTGGTTTGCGTCCACGCGCTGCCAGGCGCAAACGCCATCAGCACCAGGGTAGCGGCCAGCGTGCGTAGGACTACGGGTATGCTCATCACAACGACTCCTATTTTTTGGGCTTGGGTATACCGAGGCTGCCGTCTTTGCACGCCTCGAGTATTTCGCGCGGCGAGTACTCGCTGGTGAAGCTGATACGTACCACCTGGCGCAGCAGGTTGACTTCCTGTGCGTCGAGCTGTTGCTGAATGTCGCTGGCTTCAACCTGCGCCAGCACCGCGGTAAGACTACTGCCTTCATCACGCAGGGCTATGGTCATTTGCGACACCGCGAGCAATTGGTTGCAATTCAGGGCGGCGTTCGCGTCCAGAGAAAAAAATCCTGTAAAAACAAATACTAAGCGAATAATCGTCCGTTGCATAACGTGATATTTTACTCTACCCGTGCGCGGCAGCAGTAGGTAAAATAAGGCCTACATGGACACAATCCGCATCCCGTTTCGTGCGCCGCTGGCCGGCATCGTGCTCGCCGCATTGAGCCTGTTCAGTGCGCCCTGCGCAGCCGATATCTGGGGCTATGTCGACGATCAAGGTGTAGCACATCTCTCCGATCATCAGGTGAATGAGCGCTACATATTGTTCAAGAAGGAAATGCTGCGCCCCGCCCTCGAAGCATTTGTGCCACCGCCCATCGTGGTGCCACCCATCATAAGCGGTGGTTCCGTGATACAGGTCAGTGCGGTGCTGCGCGCGCAGTTTGCACCGCTGATCGCCAAAGTCGCGCAAGAGCAGCAACTCGATGCCTCGCTGCTGCATGCCATCGTCACCGTCGAATCCGGCTACAACCCGCAGGCGAAATCACCTGCCGGCGCCATCGGCCTGATGCAGCTCATGCCGGACACCGCCGCGCGCTACGGCGTTAAAGATATCTGGGATCCGCTGCAAAACCTGCAGGGCGGCGCACGCTATCTGCGCTTTTTGCTGGGCCTGTTTAATCGCAACATGGATCTGGTGCTCGCGGCGTACAACGCGGGCGAAGGTGCGGTGATGCAAGCCGGCAACAAGATTCCCAACTACGCGGAAACCCGCGCGTATGTGCCGAGCGTACTGACGCAGTATCAGAACTACAGCAAGTCTGGCGCCACCAGCACCTCGCACACCAACCGCGACAAGCCCTTGCTGATCCGTTAGTTCGTCATCAGCAACGAACGCATGACATAGCGTTCGATCGCCTTCGGCGCTGGTGCATCAGAGCGCATGGTAAAAAATTAAAATATTGTTTAAAAACAAATTCTTACGTAATTTATTGTCACAAAGCCGCTTCATCCAAACCGACCTTGGCACGCCAGTCCTCTTTGCGGCTGTAGAGCGATTTCAGACTGAACAGCATCATCAGCACGCCCACGCCCAGCATCGCACCGGAAATCGGCCGCTCGATAAAAATACTGTAACTGCCGGCGCTCATCGACAGCGATTGGCGCAGCGACAGTTCGAGCATCGGTGCCAACACCAAACCCAAAGCCACCGGTGCGAGATCATAGCCAAACTTGCGCAGCACATAGCCGATGCCGCCCATCGCCAGCATGATGTACACATCGACCACACTGTTACTCACCGAGTAACAACCCAGAATACAAAACGCCAGGATGCACGGATACAAATACGAATAGGGTATGCGCAGCAGGCTAACAAATAATCCGACCAGCGGCAAATTGAGGATCAGCAGCACCACGTTGCCCACGTACATGCTGGCGACAAAACCCCAAAACAAATCGGGACGTTCGGCGATCAGCATCGGGCCTGGCGCTATGCCGTGCACCATGATTGCCGCGAGCATCACTGCCGTCACTGGGCTGGTGGGCACGCCCAACGCCATCATCGGAATAAACGCGCCGGTGGCAGCGGCATTGTTGGCCGACTCGGGCCCGGCCACGCCTTCGATGGCGCCGTTGCCGAAACGCTCCGGCGTTTTTGATATGCGCCGTTCGATACCGTACGACACAAATGACGAAATAATATGCGCCGAACCGGGAATGATACCGATCAGAAAGCCGATGAAACTGCCGCGTGCTATCGGGCCGATGGATTGCTTGAGTTCAGCGCTTGACGGCATCAACTCACGCAGCGAAGGATTTTTTGGCAGCGCCGGTGTTTGCTGCGAAGCTGTGATCAGAATTTCAGAAACGCCGAACAGGCCGACTGCTACCGGAACGATGCCCACGCCGTCCGACAGTTCAACAATGTCGAAACCAAAGCGCGTGTAACCGCTCATCGCATCGATGCCGATCATGCCGAGCAGCAATCCAAAGCCTGCCATCGCCAACGTTTTGGGCATGGAGCCGCCGGTCATATACGCCAGCACTAGCAGCCCCATCAGCAACAGCGCAGTGTATTCAGGCGGACCAAAGCGCAGCGCGAACGACGCCAGTGTCGGCGCCAGTAACATGAGGCCGACGACGCCCAGCGTGCCGGCGACAAATGAACCAATCGCAGCAATCGCCAGCGCCGGCCCCGCACGGCCCTGTTGCGTCATGGCGTACCCGTCTATACAAGTCATCACCGATGCGGCCTCACCCGGCAGCCGTATCAAAATCGAGGTGGTGGAGCCGCCGTACATCGCGCCGTAGTAGACGCCCGCCAGCAGCACGATAGCGATAATGGGATTCAAGCCGAAGGTCGCGGGTAACAACATGCTGATGCCGGCGAGCGGCCCCACACCGGGCAGCATGCCGACGAGGGTGCCGATCAAGCAGCCGATAAACGCATACATCAGCACCTGCGGCTGCAAAGCAACGCTAAAGCCCAACAAGAGATTATTAAAGGTTTCGACCATCAAAATCCCCACGGGCTTACCGGCAACGGCACTCGGAGCAGCGTTGCAAACAAGTAGTACGAAAAAAAGGCAAAACCCAGCGATACCGCAGCAACGCGCGCCGGATGGCGGCGCTCCATCACGCCTAAAAAGAAAATCAGCAGCGCCGCCATGGTGATGCGAAATCCCAGGCGCTCCAGCGCATACGCCGCGACACCGCAGCCCAGCAGAATGAGCAGCGCGCGTTTGCTTTCGATCCATTCCATGGCAGCGAGGGATTCCGAGCGGCTACCGGCCAATACGACCAAGAGACCCATCGCACCCAAAAAAATGGCGAGCAGCAGCGGCACGTAACCCGGGCCCGGCTCCTGCAGCGAGCCGAGCGGATACGCGCGGTTCATCCACCCCGCATACAGCGCGAGGGCGATCAGCATCAATCCGGACACCTGATCGCTGCGCAGACCTCGCCCTGCGGTTTCTTGTTCAGTCATGCTTGCCTATTTTTTTTCTTCAACTTTACCGATGACTTTTACCACGGCCGCCAGGCGCTTGGCATCGGCGTCCCAGTATTTCGCAAATTCAGGTGCATCCAAGTACTGTATCGGCGAATTCACGCGCGACATGGCGGTCTTGAAATCCGCATCGTCTACTGCGCGCCGCGCTGCATCGCGCAGCACTTTTAACACCGGCTCTGGCGTGGCTTTGGGTGCCATCAAGCCCGTCCAAATGTAGTACTCGATATCGTAGCCTTGCTCTTTGAATGTGGGCACGTTCGAATAGGCTTCATGGCGCTTCGC
>JAYUAH010000666.1:0-3317 GCA_043741415.1 Betaproteobacteria bacterium | reverse complement strand
CGCGCGCGCACGGCGTCGACCTTGATCTGCGGCGTGGTCACCGGCATCACGATGGTTGCTTTGCAACGCAGTTTTTGCGCCGCCAGCGCTACGCCCTGCGCATGGTTGCCGGCGGAAGCGGCAATCACGCCGCGAGCGAGCGTCGCCTTGGGCAAGCGCACCATTTTGTTATACGCACCGCGCAGCTTAAATGAAAACACCGGCTGCAAGTCCTCGCGCTTGATTAACACGCGGTTGTGCAGGCGTTTGGACAAATTGGGCGCAAACTCCAGCGGCGACTCGATGGCGACGTCGTAGACACGCGCGCCGAGGATGCGCTTGAGGTAATCGGGGGCTGTCATGAATTGTTCTCGAATGGAGGCTAAGATTAGCAGGATTTAGGGTTGCGGCGCACTGTACAGCCCGAGCCCGGAAGATTATCATCTGCCCATGAACCAGACTGACATGAAACAAGCCGCAGCCCAAGCCGCCATCGCCTATGTGGAGGACGGTAGCGTGGTGGGCGTGGGCACCGGCTCGACCGCGGATTTTTTCATCGCCGAGCTCGGCAAAATCAAGCATCGCATCGATGGCGCGGTGGCCAGTTCCGAGGGCACGGCGCAAAAGTTGAAAGCGCTGGGCATTGCCGTCTATGACCTCAATAGCGTGAAAGACCTGCCGGTGTACGTAGACGGCGCCGACGAAATCACCCCGCATCTGGCGATGATCAAAGGCGGTGGCGGCGCGCTCACCCGCGAAAAAATCGTCGCCGCGGTCGCACGCAAATTCATTTGCATCGCCGATCAATCGAAACTGGTGGACGTGCTCGGTAAATTTCCGCTGCCTGTCGAAGTGATTCCGATGGCGCGTTCATATGTGGCGCGCGAAATCGTCAAGCTCGGCGGACAGCCCGCGTGGCGGCAAGGTTTTACCACCGACAACGGCAATCTTATTCTGGATGTGCACAACATGAGCATCACGGATCCGGTGGCATTGGAAGCCGCACTGAATCAAATCGTCGGCGTGGTCACCAACGGTTTGTTCGCCCAGCGCGGTGCCGATGTGCTCTTGCTCGGCACGCCGACCGAAGTAAAAAAATACAATAAAAACAAATAGTTACGCGTTGTGGCCGAATACACCACCATCGCTGCCGTGGATCTGGGATCCAATTCCTTCCACTGTCAAATAGCGCGCGTCGACGGTGAGCAGACCTATCCGCTGGACGGCTTGCGTGAGTCGGTGCGCCTGGGTGCGGGCCTCGATGACAAAAAAATGCTCGACGATGTCGCGCAGGCGCGCGCGATCAGTTGCCTGCAGCGTTTCGGCGAACGGCTGCGCAGCTTTCAACCCAGCGACGTGCGCGCACTCGGCACCAACACGCTGCGCGTGGCGAAAAACGCAAGCTCATTTCTGAAAAAAGCCGAGGCGGCACTCGGCTTTCCGATCGAAGTCATCGCCGGGCGCGAAGAAGCACGGCTGATTTATCTGGGCGTGTCGCACAGCCTGCCCGCCAGCGGCGAGAAGCGGCTGGTGGTCGACATCGGCGGCGGCTCCACTGAATTTATTGTCGGTGAAGGCTATAAACCGCAGCGCCTGGACAGCCTGTATATGGGCTGCGTGTCGTTCAGCCGGCAATTTTTCAAGCACGGCAAACTCACCAAGGGCGCGTTCAAGCAAGCCGAAATCGCCGCGCGCGCCGAACTGCAACACATCGTCGCCGGCTTTTCGAGCCGCAATTGGATACACGCTGTCGGCTCAAGCGGCTCGGCGCGCGCACTCGCGCAAGTGCTGCAAATCAGCGGCTACACGGCATCGGGCATCACCCTCGACGGGCTCGAGCGGCTGCGCGCGCAATTGATACGCGCCGGCGATCTGTCTCGCATCGGCATCGAGGGCTTGCGCGAAGATCGCGCCGCCGTGCTGCCCGGCGGGCTTGCCATCATGATCGCGGTGCTCGCCGAACTGGAAATCGAGCACATGACCGTCGCCGACGGCGCCATGCGCGAAGGCATTTTGTACGACATGCTCGGCCGCACCCAGCACCACGATACGCGCGATGCTACCGTCAATCAGTTCATGCAACGCTATCGTGTGGATGCGCCGCAAGCGCAACGCGTCGGCGAACTCGCGATGCATCTTTATGAACGCATCGCCAACGGCAATGCGCGCGGCGCGGCTTATCTTACATGGGCCGCCAACCTGCATGAAATCGGCATCTCGGTGGCGTACAGCGGCTATCATCGCCACTCGGCCTACATCGTCAACAACGCCGATATGCCCGGCTTCACCCGCGAAGAACAACACCGCATCGCGCAACTGCTGCTGGCGCACCGCCGCTCGTTAAAGAAACTGCTGTCCGAACTCGACGAAGCGATCGACTGGCGCATGGTATTCGCGCTGCGCCTCGCCGTGCTGTTCTGCCAGCGGCGCTCGTCGAACAACCCACGCATCGTCTCCGCCCGCGCCAGCGACAGCAAATTCCGCCTCGCGATGGACCCCGCCTGGCTGCAACGCAACCCGCTCACCGCCACCGTACTGCGTGAGGAAATCGGAGAGTGGGAGAAGATTGGGTTTGAGGTGAAGATCAGCGGGTTGGAAAGTGTTGCGGATAGCGGCGACGGTGGCGAGTTTGGGTTGGCAAGTTGAATCGGGTCAAACATCCGGCGCAATGCGCTTCGTCCTTCGACAAGCTCAGGACAGGCTCAGGACAGGCTTACCGACGCCACCGCTACTAGAGTTCATCGTCAATCCTTATAGAGCGGCCTCTGCTGCGCAGTAATCGCCCGATAACAAATCGCGTTCGCAGGCACAACGTGCGGCGGCGCAGACAACACACTCAAACACCGAAACGCCGTAGTCCGATGCAACCCCGAGCAAGTCATACGCTGCACCCCCGGCTTCAGCGTAGCCGAGTCATCGGCCACATCCTCAACCAACAAATACTCCGCCGCCCCCACATTCGGTATAGCCTGCGCCGCCTCAAACAAATTGCGTATCCAGATTTTATATGCCTCACGAAACCGCACGCTGTTGGTACCACCGCCACCCGCCGCTTTATAAACCGCGCTATCGAACACACCAGGGCTATCCACGGTATACATCGCCATATAGCGCGGCGCGGCGTCAACGCTTCTGAAGCGCTGCCCGGTGCGAAAGCCGGGCACGCCGAGCAACACTTTGAGATTGCCTTCGTACCACGCGTTCCACTCTGCCTCCCACTCCGGGCGCGAGAACAAATGCTCAACCATGTATATCGTCATTGCGTGCCTTGCATGTAAAATTGAACGTCTGATTAATTTTGCCACACGCCTCCCCGTTACGGTTCACCGGTCACGAAT
>JAYUAH010000665.1:0-17271 GCA_043741415.1 Betaproteobacteria bacterium | reverse complement strand
ATGGGTCATTCTCCAGAGCGGTGTAGGTGCGGCGCTGACTGCCCCAAGATTACACAGAGGCACCGTGTTGAGGCAAGCGGCTGCGCGTGCATCACCGTGTGCTTATCGGGCAAAACGGTCGTCATGAGTCGAATTTCCCTCTAGGAAAGCATTGACAAGCACGTTTTCCCTCGGCATTCTGTCGCCACCGTGCTGCGCAAGCAGCAGGGCAAAAAGGCAAACAGCTAAAAAAAGTCATAATTTTTCATCCATAACTTATCTAAAATGGAGAGTCACGATGGCAGCAAAGAAAAAAGCAGTAAAGAAAGCGCCGGCGAAAAAGAAAGCCGCCGCTAAGCCCGCAGCCAAGCGCAAGCCGAACGCTGCGTTCATGAAACCGATGAAAGTGAGTGCCGATCTGGGCGCCGTCATCGGCAACAACCCGATGCCGCGCACAGAAGTCACCAAGAAAATCTGGGCCTACATCAAGAAGCAGGGTCTGCAAGATGCCAAGAACCGTCGCAACATCAATGCGGACGACAAGCTGAAGTCCATCTTCGGCGGCAAGAAGCAAGTCTCGATGTTTGAAATGACCAAATTGGTCAGCAAGCACCTGAGCTAAGCGTTTCGTTTCAACAGCGGCCAGCGTTTGCAAAAGCGCTGGCCGTTTGCTTTGGTGGCGACGAGCACTGTGTTTATTTGCGCCGCGCGTACCACGCGCCCCACAGCACCGCCGCAGCCATTGCAAAAAACACCGGCGTCATGCCCAGCATGGCGCCCAGTGCGCCGAAGATCAGCGGGATCACGGCCTGCGTAATATTCAGCAGCAGCGTGCGCATGCCGACGGCCCGATGTGCGAGCCGTGAATCGGCATCACGAAACTGTACAGATCCCAGCACATCGACATCACGCCGCTGACCATAAAAATGCGCAGCATTGTGGGGATGCGCAACAGATCGCCGACTCTTTTTTCAGTGACGTCGTGTGCGAGGGGCTGGTGCAGGCGTGAAATCGAATTTTTGTAGTGCTGTAAGAGCACGAGTGTCGCAATCATGAACACCGCGCACAGCAGGAACGTATTGCGATGGCCGATGCCGTCGATAGCGAAGCCGGCTGTCATGAGGCCGACAAAACCCGACGTCGAAAACGCCAGCGCCAGCATGCTGAAATTGCGCGTGCGGTCTTGCGGGCCACCTGCTTGTGCCGCGGCCTGATTGACGCAGATGTGATACAGCATGAAGCCCGATCCCATCAGCACGCTTACCGCGAACAGCGTTTCAATGCGCGGCAGCGCAAACGCCAGTAATAGTCCGGCCAGCACCAGCGTCGAACCCAGCAGCATGGGTTTGTAGACGCCGGCGCGGTCGATGCGGCAGCCCCACTTGACAGAAAATACCATGGGCACGACAGCGATCAGCGAAATAATAATGCCCACGGTGAATGGTGTGGCGCCCAAATGCAGTGCGAACAGCGACAAGGTGACGCGCGCGCCGGCGAACGCCATGTGCGGCAAATGGTCAGCAAGAAAATCAGTGCGATGCTCATCGACGCGTCTCGGCGCTACCGCGCCACACCACCAACCCCACACCCATGCACGTGATGACAATGCCCGCCCAACTGATCGTCGACGGCGTAATGCCGAACCATAGAAACTCCGGCACGATGGCAAACGCCGGCGTGAGATAGACCAGGCTCGTCACGCGCGTCGCACCGCCGTGGCGCAGCAGGTAGTGCCAGGCGCTCACCGCCAGCAGCGAGGCGCAGATCACCAGATAGAACAGTGCGCCGGCGAGCGCCCACGACCAGCGCACGGTGTTGTCTTCGAAGGCCAGCGCCAGCGGCGCGAGCACTGCAAAGGTGGCGGCAAACTGCACCATCGCCGCCGCCCGCAGATCCACGCGCGGGCAGAAGGTGCGCTGATACAGCGCGCCCGCGGTGACGCCAAACAAGGCAACCGAGATCGCGATCAGGCTGCCCGCGGTGGCTTCGTTAACATTGATTTTATGCCACACGATCAGCGTTACACCGGCAAGTCCCGCGGCAATGCCCAGCCACTGCCACGGGCCGAGTTTTTCGTGCATCCAGCGCGCCGCGATCAGCGCCGTGAGCAGCGGTTGTATACACAGCAGCACCGCGGTGATGCCCGCGGGCAGACCCAGATATTGCGAGTAATGGCTGCCGCTCAAGTGTATGGCATGCATCAACAAGCCGGCGACGGTGACATGCGCAAATTCGACGCGCGTGGCCGGCCAGCGCGGGCGCGTAAGCCACAGGAAAGGCGCCAGACAGATCATGCCAAACGCAAAACGGATGCTCAGAAAGGTGAACGGCGCAGCGTGCTGCAGCGCGATTTTGGTGGCGATGAATCCCGTGCCCCAAATCGCGACGAAATACCAGGCCAGCAGGGAATTGAACCAGCGGTGCGTCGACAGGGGCAAGGCGCGTGGGACGATGGGCACGTGGCCAGTACGTGAGCGGATAGCGGATTGCAAAAAGCGAGGGCTGAGTATACCGCGATTGAACGGCGCGCGGCACGATGCGGAACCGGTTAAACTACGCGCCGCGTGTTACACGCCGGACCTTAAATCAGGAGGGAATCATATGTTTGGTCGTCTCATGCCCAAGGAAGGGCGATTTTTTGAGCTGTTCAATGAGCATGCCGAGCAGATCGTGTTGGGTGGACACGAACTGGCCGCGCTAATGGCCGCGGGCGATGATATACAGCGCCGTGCCTATGCCATCGAGACCATCGAGAAGCGTGCCGACAAAATCACGCAAACCACGATCGAGTTGCTGCACAAAACCTTTATCACGCCACTCGACCGCGACGAAATCCATCAATTGATCACGCGCATGGACGATGTACTCGATCTGATGGAGGATGTTTCGCAGTCGATTTTTCTCTATGACATACGCGAGATTACGCCGGAGGCACGCAAGCTGGGCGAAATCTGCGAGTCGTGCGCGGAGCAGGTCAAGGTGGCGGTGGGCTTCCTGTCGAATATGGACAACGCTGCCTTGATACTCAAGGCGTGCGACGAAATCGACCGCCTCGAATCCGAGGCCGATCACGTGATGCGCGCGGCGATGGCGAAACTATTTCGCGATGAGCCCGATGTGCGCCAGGTGATCAAAATGAAAGCGGTGTATGAGCTGCTCGAAACCGTCACCGACCGTTGCGAGGATGTGGCCAATATTATCGAGGGCATCGTGCTCGAGAATTCATGATCACTGTGCACGATGGGCACCATGAACGGTTGGAGGAGGGGATATGACCTTTGAGGTACTGGTAATTTTAGTCGTGGTGGCGCTGGCGTTCGACTTCATGAACGGCTTTCATGATGCCGCCAACTCCATCGCCACCATCGTTTCCACGGGTGTGTTGTCACCCAACTGGGCGGTGCTGTGGGCGGCGTTTTTTAATTTCGTCGCGTTTGCGGTGTTCGGCCTGCACGTGGCGAGCACCATCGGCAAAGGCATTATTGACCCTGCCATTGTCGATCACTACGTGGTGTTCGGCGCGTTGGTGGGGGCGATCTCGTGGAACTTCATCACCTGGTATTACGGCATTCCGTCGAGCTCATCGCATGCGCTGATCGGCGGCCTCGCGGGTGCCGCGGTAGCCAAGGCCGGTGTGCATGGCTTGATCGGCACCGGCTTTCTGAAAACGGCCGCTGCCATTGTGTTGTCCCCGGCGCTGGGCTTTGTGCTGGCGGCTGCGCTGATGATTTTGATTGCGTGGATCTGCCGGCGCTTTTCGCCGCGCCGCGTGGATCGCACTTTCCGCAGCCTGCAGTTTGTGTCGGCGGCGCTCTACAGTCTGGGCCACGGCGGTAACGATGCGCAAAAAACCATGGGCATTATCTGGATGCTGCTGATTGTCGCCAGCGTGATCAAGCCGGGCGATGACTTGCCGTTTTGGGTGATTCTGGCGTGTCAAACCGTGATGGGTTTGGGCACCTTGTTCGGCGGCTGGCGCATTGTGAAAACCATGGGGCAGCGCATTACCAAGCTGCGGCCGGTGAGCGGTTTTTGCGCCTCGGCCAGCGGTGCTGCGACCTTGTTTCTGGCGACCGGGTTGGGTATACCGGTATCAACCACACATACCATTACCGGCGCGATTGTTGGTGTCGGCTCGGTGCAAAAACTGTCCGCGGTACGCTGGGGCGTTGCCGGCAGTATCGTGTGGGCGTGGCTCTTTACCATACCGTGCTCGGCGTTTGTCGCGGCCGTCGCTTGGTATATCGCGCACCTTTATCTGTAGATTGTGAGGCGTGACCGGTAAGGCGCAGATTAAGGCGCGAGCCGTTGTAAGATCCAACCTTGCGCGGATTGACGATAGACGAGCCGGTCGTGCAGCCGGTTCTCGCGGCCCTGCCAGAATTCGATTTCCGCGGGCATCAAGCGGTAGCCGCCCCAATGCGCGGGGCGCGGCGGTGTGTCGCCCGTAGTGAGTGCCGCGTCATGGTAGCGCTGCTCCAGCACCGCGCGATCCGCGATGACGTCGCTTTGCGGCGAGGCTATCGCCGCATGCCGGCTGCCCAGCGGTCGCGTTGCGAAATAGGCGTCCGATTCTGTGTCGCTCAATTTGGCGAGCGTGCCTTCGATGCGCACCTGGCGTTCCAGTTGCAGCCAACCGAACAGCAGCGCGGCGTTGGCATTCACGGCAAGGTCACGGCCTTTGCGGCTTTGGTAATTGGTATAAAACACAAAGCCGCCGTGATCCACGCCTTTCAACAGCACCAGCCGCGATGACGGCCTGTGATCGTGCGAGACGGTGGCGAGCGACATCGCATTGGGCATCGGTAAATCCGCCTTCACTGCTTCGTCAAACCACAACGCGAATTGCGCCAGCGGATCGGGCAGCACGTCTTTCTTGCCGAGGCCTTCACGCATGTATTCCTGCCGCAGTTTTGCCAGATCAATCATCACCGTGTGCAATGCCTATGAGTATCATAAGTATTTGATTTTAAACAATATTTTTTAAATTACTTTTTGCTCTGCCGCGCGTCCCATGCGGCGGCCAACTCGCGATTGGTTTTGTAGTGCGGTACTTTGAACAGCAGGCGCTTCCACGATTGCAGGCGCGGAATGCTGCCTTGCACTTCGGTTTTCCAATAGGTGTCGCCGAGTTCGAGATTACGCGGTTGATCCATCTCCCAATATTTTTTTGAGTTCTCGCCGCCGAACATGAATAAGCGCCCATCGACGATCTTGAAGGTGTCGTGATTGCCGCCGAGCGGTATCGCGTACACCATCCCGTTCGAACAAAAGCCGTTGTACTGCGGTTTGTATTTGTCGGGACTTTTCACGAACAGCGTGCGGTTGTCTTCGCTGATGAAGCGATAGGTCACGCCCTCGTGATCGGCTTTGATATCGGGCTTGCCCGGCACCGGTTTGTTTTGGGTGAAATAGGCCACTGGATCGTGACCCTTCAACATCAGCCGGCTGTCGGCGCCGTCGCTAACGGTGTTGTGGGTGGCGCAGCCGCCGAGCAGCATAAGCAGGACGGCTAAAAGCAGTAGGCGGCGTAGCATGGGGGTTCCTTTTGTGCGTGTGTGAGTCAGTGAGTGAGTGTGTGAACGGACCAAGCGGAAAATTATACGCTGCATCCGCTATACTGAGCAGCGGGAGGTTCCATGGCGCAACTACACACGACCATTACCGTTCACAAAATTGCGGGCGCAATCGGTGCGCAAATCAGCGGTGTTGATCTGCGGCGCGAATTGCCGGATGAAACCATCGCACAAATTCGCTGCGCATGGCTCGATCACGTGGTGATTTTCTTCCGCGATCAGGATATCAGCAGCGCGCAGTATCTCGCCTTTGTGGAGCGCTTCGGCACCCCGGTGGAATACCCGTTCATACGCGGCCTCGAGGGCTTTCCGGTGATCACCCCGGTGATCAAGCTTGAACACGAGCGCACCAATTTTGGCGGTATGTGGCATTCGGATACCACCTACCTTGATACGCCGCCGATGGGCACGTTTTTGCTCGCGCGCGAGTTACCGCCCTATGGCGGCGATACGCTGTTTGCGAACCAGTATCTCGCCTACGAAGCCTTGTCCGACGGTTTGAAAAAAACCGTGGATGGGCTGACCGGCATCAGCAGTTCCGCCAAGGCCGACGTGTCGAAGTCGCGCGAGGATCGCATCGCGCAAAGCCCCGCCAAACACGCCAACGAGACCTTCGAATCGCACCACCCGGTGGTCCGCACCCATCCCGAAACCGGTCGCCGCGCGCTCTACGTCAACCCCGGCCACACCGTGCGCTTCGACGGCTGGACCGAAGCAGAAAGCGCGCCGCTACTGAACTACCTGCATCAGCATCAGGTGCGTCCCGAATTCACTTGCCGCTTTCAATGGACGCGAGGCGCCATCGCGCTGTGGGATAACCGCGCGGCGCTGCATTTTCCGGTCAACGATTACCACGGCCATCGGCGCGTGATGCACCGGATTACGCTGCAGGGTGATCGGCCGCGATAGATTTTGTGGAGAACATAATGAAGATGACGAAACGCGGGCTATTGATGCTGGCAGCTTTGCTGTTGGCGCCCGTTGCGTACGCACAAACACAAGCGTATCCCAGCAAACCCGTGCGCTTCATCGTGCCACAAGCCCCCGGCGGCGCCTCCGACGTGCTGTCGCGCATCATCGCGCAAAAGCTCAGCGAGAAATGGCAGCAGCAGGTAGTGGTCGACAACCGTGTCGGCGCCGGCGGCAACATCGGCACCGAATTGACTGCGCGCGCCGTGCCCGACGGCCACACCTGGGTGCTCGGCTTTCCCGGTACGCATGCAATCAACCCGGCGCTCTATAAGAATCTCACGTGGGACCCCGAGAAAAATTTCGTGCCGACGGCGAATCTCGCGGTGGTGCCGTACGTGGTGGTGGCGGGCAATAACGTGCCGGCGAAGAACATGCAGGAACTGATCGCGCTCGCCCGCGCGCGGCCCGGCGATATCAAGTACGGCTCGGCGGGCAACGGCACCGTCAATCACCTGATCGGTCCGATGATCGCCAACGCCGGCGGCGTCAAACTCACGCACGTGCCGTATCGCGGCATCGCCATTGCGGTGACCAATATCATTGCCAACGAAGTGCAACTTGCGTTTGGCAGCATGCCCTCGGTGATCGGCCAGATCCGCGGCGGGCTGATCAAACCGCTGGCGGTCACCACGTTAAAGCGCATCGACGCGCTAAAGGATGTGCCAACCATGATCGAATCGGGCTTCCCCGGCTTTGAAGTCACGCCGTGGTTCGGCATTCTCACCACCGGCGGCACGCCGCCGGCAGTAGTGAAAAAAATCAATGCTGATATCAATCAGTTACTCACGCAACGCGACGTCGCCGAGAAATTTGCCGCACAAGGCGCAGAACCCGCACCGTGGTCGCCCGAACACTTCGCCCAGGTGCTGCGCGCGGATATTGTGAAGTGGGCGAAGGTGGTTAAGGACTCGGGGGCGACGCTGGATTAACGGCAGTACAACTGCAACGCCTGACGCTGGTAACCGTGTTGGACCCGACTGGCACGCCTGTTGAGGGTTTGCAGCCTGGTTATGGGTGGGGGCATGGTTGTAACTTAGTCGAGCGGCTCGACCTTGACGATCGACGCGCCGTGGTTGCTGCCGATCCACAGCGTGCCGGGGCTTTTGGTGTCGTCCATATAGACGCGGCGGATGTTGGTCGGGCGCGGCAGCATGTATTCCGTGTACTGGCCGCTCTTGATATCCAGACGCGACACGCGGTCAGTCAGCATGGAACCCGTCCACGCCTCGCCGTTGCGGCCGGCGACGGCGTCATAGGGCGCGCTCCACGGCGTCGGCACTTTCCATTCCGTAATGCGTTCGGTCTTGGGATCGAACATGCCGATAGCATTGCCCTGGTATTCGGCAAACCACAAGCGGCCCCGGTGATCGACGCGGCCGCGCCGCGGGCGCGAGTTCGGCGTCGGCGTCACGTAGACGCTCGCATTTTTGGTCTTGGCGTCGATCTTGACGATGTTGCCGGCTGCGAAGTCGAGCAGGTAGACGTTGTTCTGCGTGTCCGAGTGGATGCCGTAGGTGCCGATGCGCTTGCCGGTCTGCGGGTCTTTGAAGGCGCCGAGATTCTCCATTTTGTTGGAGACGAGATCGAGACGGTAGATGTTGCCGCCGTCGGAGTTCTTGATCCACACCTTGTTGTCGCTATGTGTGCCTTCGATGGCGATGTGGCCGAGCTGGCCCGCATCCGTATCCCATTCCTTGGGCGTCGGCCACATCTGGAACTTCTCGGTCTTCTTGTCGAACTTTGCGATGGCGCTCTGGTACATCACGCCGACCCACGGATTGTCGTCCCGGTCGAATTCGAGATCGAGCGTGCCTTCCGACCAGCCCGGCTTGACCATGGGGATCGGATATTGCGTCACCTTGCCGGTCTTCGGGTCCATTTTGCCGAGGAACATCTGACCGAAATCGGAGTACCAGACGCTGCCCGCGCGGTCGAGCATCACGTCGTGGGGTTGAATCAGCGGGTTCGGCAGGTCGTATTCGGTGATGATCACGCGCGTGGACTTGCCAGTGAGCCGCGGCTGGGTCTTGAGCGGAAACGGCCACGTCTGCTGCTGGCTCAGGTTGACGCTGGCGAGCCATTCCGCGGTCTTGCGGCTGTCGGCGCCGCGTTCTACATTGCGGGTTGCAGTGCCGGCGAGCCGTTGCGGCTTCAGAGGCGTACTGCCGGGATAATACAGGCTCATGCGCTGGAAGATGTCCAGGAAACCGTCGGCGTCGTAGGTCGACTTCATGATGCGCTCGATGGTGTGGCAACCGTTGCAATTGAGCAGGAAGCGCTTCTGCTCGTCCGTGCCCGGCATGCTCATCATCCATTCGGCATTGGTGAGCTGGGCGGAAAGGTTTCGCGCTTTCTTGAGCTGGATATCGGCGCCGGCTTCCCGGCCCGTGGCGACGTCCACCGCCTTGGCGCCGTCGACCTCGTAGCCGGCGGCGCGCGCCTTCAAGGTGTATTTTCCCGGCTCAAGTCTTGCCGCAGGGAACGCAAAGCGGCCTTGGGCGTTGGTGACAACACTAATGCTGATGGTCGAGCCGTCCTTCTTGGCACTGACGACAACGCCCTCCATCATGCCTTCTTCGGCGGAGCTGACCTGGCCAATCAACACCGCGGCCGTTTGCGCCTGTACGGGCAGGACGGAAGTCAGAACAAACAACGCAAGGGTAACCGTGGTGGAAACGACATGACCTTTCATGGGCATTTGAATATCCTCCGTCGCATGCAATGTTTTCCGGGAACCGGATGCTGCGGATAATCCGGTATGTCGGGTGAATCCTAGGCCAAATAGCGGGAAGTTACAATTACCGGCATTGTCTGATGGGGTTTGAGCAAGCTGGCCGCCATCATCGCCCGTTCAAGCGTTTCACGAATGAAGCGCGTGTAAGGAATGCCGCGCGCCTTTACCGCTGTGAGCAACGGCTTCGGCACACGCATATTGATCTGGCCGTCTTTCTTTTCAAATTCAAACTGCGCCGCCTTAAACTGCGAAAAATCCAGACTGGACAGGTCTTGCGCCAGGAATGCTTCGGCGGCCTTGTCAGTTTTAAGTCGTGGCACTTTCTTTTTCATAAGCTGCGATCTCCTTAGCGTGCATGTAATAGGCAGACACCGGGCGGATGAGGCGACGCTTGTGCTTGTTCTTCGTCCGCAGGGTAAAGGCGACGAATAGCGGCCGCCCTTCGTTCGTTCTCCCCACGGCGATCACCGCATGTGCCGCCCGCACGTGCGCCGAGGTCTTTCGTTACCGCATCGCAACCCTGACGCTCCTTCCTGCCAGCGAGTACGCCCACAAAAGCGTGTGGGACAGGCGTTACGAATCCAACGCCGCCAGCACCTTAGGCGGCGACATCGGCAGGTCAGTCATGCGCTTGCCGGTGGCACTGTGTATGGCGTTGGCGATGGCTGCCATCGGCGGCACGATATTGGCTTCGGCGACACCCTTTACCCCAAACGGGTGGTTCGGGTTCGGCACTTCGACCAGTATCGGTTCGATCATCGGCACATCGGAGGCGACCGGCATGCGGTAATCGAGAAAGCCAGGGTTCTCCAGGTGGCCGTTCTTGTCGTAGATGTATTCCTCGTTCAGCGCCCAGCCGATGCCCTGCACCACGCCGCCGTTGATTTGGCCTTCGCAATAGCTCGGATGGATGGCGCGGCCCACGTCCTGCGCCGCGACGAAACGCAGAATCTTGACTGCACCCGTCTCGGGATCGACTTCGACATCGCAAAACTGCGCGGAGAAACCCGGCGCCTGGCCTTCGGCATTGAGCGTTGCCGAAGCGCTGATCGGGCCGCCGGTTGTCGTGCGCTTGCCCGCAATTTCCTTAAAGCTCAACGGCGGGAACTCGCCGGCGCGTTTGCCCGCCGGGCGTGCGCTGCCGTCTTCCCAGATCACGTTTTCGGCTTCGATTTTCCATATTTTTGCGGCGCGCACGCACATTTCGGCGATCACCTTGTTGCAGGCGTTGATCACCGTCATGCCGGTGGCGTACGTCACGCGCGAGCCACCGGTGGTCTGCGTGAAGCCGACCGAGTTGGTGTCGGCGATGATCGGGCGCACGCGCTCGTATTCGATGCCCAAGGTTTCCGCTGCCATTTGTGCGGTCGATGCGCGCGAGCCGCCGATGTCCGGGCTGCCGGTGGAAACCACCACGGTGCCGTCTTCGTTGACGGAAACGATCGCACTTGATTCGCCGCCGCCGTTAAACCAGTAGCCCACAGCGAGGCCGCGTCCCTGATTTTTGCCCAGCGCTTTCGCATAACCGGGATGCTGCTGCAGGGCCTGCAACGTCTCGGCAAAACCGGCGTGATTGAGCTTGGTGCCGAACACCGTCGGCGTGCCCATCTTGGCAATGTTCTTCAGCCGGAATTGCAGCGGGTCCATGCCGATTTTACGCGCGGCAAGATCCATCGTGCTTTCCGCGGCAAAAGCGGAAATCGGCGAACCCGGCGCGCGGTAAGCCACCGTCTTCGGCCGGTTGCACACCACGTCGTAGCCGATGGTGCGTATGTTCGCGATATCGTACGGCGCGAAGCTGCACATGCAGCCGTTCATCACCGGCGAGCCGGGAAAAGCACCGGCCTGATATTTGAATGTGCCCTCGGCGGCAACAATCTTGCCGTC
Organism: Betaproteobacteria bacterium; assembly: GCA_043741415.1. Classification (GTDB taxonomy): domain Bacteria; phylum Pseudomonadota; class Gammaproteobacteria; order Burkholderiales; family SG8-41; genus UBA5216. The sequence goes on along the minus strand of JAYUAH010000665.1, from coordinate 6,123 downwards.
CTTCATCACGCCGATCTTAATGGTCATCGACGCACCAGAAGTCGGCCCGCTGGCCTTGAACACCTCTTCGCGCGTCATCATGATTTTCACTGGATGGCCGGTTTTCTTCGACAGCAAAACAGCCACCGGCTCGACATACACCACCGTTTTGCCGCCGAACGCGCCACCGATTTCCGCAGCGTGACAACGCAGATCGGCCACCTTCATGCCGACGATTTTGGCGGTGAGATTGCGCACCGCAAAGTGGCCCTGACTCGACGACCACACTTCCGCCTGGCCATCGGCATCCGTGCGCACCAGACAGGCGTGCGGCTCGATGTAGCCCTGATGCACCGGCGCGGTTTTGAAACTCGCCTCGACGATTTCGTCGGCGCCGGCAAACGCCGCGTCGACATCGCCCAGCTTGAACTGCACGCGCTTGGAAATATTCGACGGCCTGGCCGGTGCGGGCTCGATGCCGCGCGTGATCATGTCCTCAAACAACAACGGCGCATCGGGCTGCATCGCTTCGTCGACATCGATCACATGCGGCAACACTTCATAATCGACTTCGATGAGTTTTAACGCCTCGGCTGCGATGGCGGGCGTGGTCGCGGCCACCGCTGCGAGTGGATGGCCTTCGAACAGCACTTTTTCGCGCGCCAGGATGTTGCGCGTGATGTGCCAGAAATTCAGCGCCACGCGCTCAGGGCCCACGTACTCCATTTTCTGCTCGGGCAGGTCTGCGGCGGTGATAATCGCTTTGACGCCCGGCAGCTTTAACGCTTTCGACGCGTCGATCTTTTTGATGCGTGCGTGCGCATGCGGCGACCGCAGAATTTTGCCCCACAACATGCCGGGCAAGTTCCAGTCGGCGCCGTACTGCGCGGTGCCGGTGACCTTGGGCACGCCTTCCGGGCGATCCGGGCGGGTGCCGACGACTTTGAGTTTTTTCTCGGTAATGACAGCGCTCATGATTAAGCCCCTCTCATTTCTGTGGCGGCATCGAGCACCGCCTCGATAATCTGGTTATACCCCGTGCAGCGGCACAGATTGCCCGCCAGCCAGTAGCGCACTTCTTCTTCCGTTGGATTTTTGTTGTTGTCGAGCAGGGTTTTCGCCGCCACCAGCATGCCCGGCGTGCAAATGCCGCATTGCAGTGCCGCGTGCTCGATAAACTTGCGCTGCAACACGTGCAGTTTGTCGCTGTTGGCGATGCCCTCGACGGTCATGATCGATTTGCCCTGCGCCTCGGCGCCGAGCATGAGACACGAGCACATCATGCGTCCATCGACGTTAACCGTGCACGCGCCGCAATCGCCAGTGCCGCAGCCTTCCTTGGTGCCGGTCATATACAAGTCGTCACGCAGCACTTCCAACAGCGTTTGCCGTGTTTCGCATAAAAACTCAACGGCATTGCCGTTGATGGTGGTGGTTACATGTTGCTTTGCCATCAGTTTATCCTCCGTGCGCGGTCGAGCGCAATTGCAGCCGCACGGCGCGCCATCACGCCGGCAACTTTGATTCGATAGACTTTGGTGCCGCGTTTGTCGTCGATGGGCTTGCACGCCGCGCTGCACGCCGCGCCCATACGTTCAATCGCGGCAGCATCGACGGTGCTGCCGATCAGCGCGTCCGCAGCCGCTTGCACCAGCAGGGCACGTTCAGCGACGGCACCGAGGCTCACGCGCGCGTGCGTGCACACGCCCTTGGCATCGAGCGTGAGGTTGATCCCCGCGCCGACCACCGCAATATCCATCTCGGTGCGCGGAATAAAACGCAGATACGCGTCACTCGAACGCGCTGCGCGCGGCGGCATCAGGAAGGAGGTGACGATCTCGCCTTTGGCCAGCGAATTCTTGCCCGGCCCGATCGCGATGTCCTCGACCTTAGCTACACGCCAGCCATTCGGCCCGACGATGCTCGCGGTAGCATTCGCGGCAATCAGCGCAGGCACGCTGTCCGCAGCGGGCGAGGCATTACACAAATTGCCGCCCACCGTGGCGCGCCCCTTGATTTGATACGAACCAATCAGCATGGCGGCTTCGGTGAGGCCGGGCCAGGCCTTGGCGAAGGCGGCGTGTTCCGACAACGCCATCGCGCACACCGCCGCGCCGAAACGAAAGCCGCCGTTTTCGGCAACAATCGACGTCATCTCGGGTATGCCTTTGATATCGATTAGCAACTCCGGCTCAACACGGCCGCCGCGCATCTGGATCAACAGATCGGTGCCGCCGGCCAGCAATCGCGCGGTTCCGCTGGCGCCTGCAAGCAGTGCAACCGCCGCCCCCAGCGTCTTTGGCGCCTCAAAACGCATTTCATTCATCTTGGTTCCTCGGACATTGTGTGATGCGCAAATTGTCTAGCATTCAGACGATGTTGTCACTATCAATTCGAGAAACAATGCAGTCCGCGATTAGCGACGGTGCCGAACAAGTGTAGCCCAGAAGGAGCGCAGCGTATTCCGGGGCAACCATCGTCACGCTTCCACATAAGTTCCGCAAGCATTCGGCAAATGTTGGGGTACGTGAAGCATGGTGCAATATCGCCGAAGCCGCGTAGCAGGCGGCACATTCTTCCTCACTGTTAATCTGTTTGACCGCCGCGCGCTGCTCACGGATCATGCCGACGTGCTGCGAGCCATCGTACGCGATGTCAAAACCGAACTGCCATTCAAAATCGATGCCATGGTGATTTTGCCCGACCACTGGCACGCCGTGTGGACGATGCCGCCGGACGACACGAGCTACAAGCGGCGCATTCGCCTCATCAAGTCACGATTCACCAAGCACCTCGTGCGCACGGGCGTTTCTATTGCCAAAGACGAACGGGGCGAATCCCAACTCTGGCAGAAACGGTTTTGGGAGCACACCATCCGCGACGAACGCGACCTCGCGGCGCACGTGGATTATGTGCACATCAATCCGGTGCGGCATGGCTACGTGACGCGCGCCGCAGATTGGCCCTATTCGACGCTGCGCCGTTATGTCAAAAACGGTATGCTTCCCGAAGATTGGGCTGGTGCGTCGCAGGAGGGTGTGTTTGGTGAGCGCACGTAACGGCCCCGGAATGCGCTCCGCTCCTTCCGACCACGTCGGGTATTAGATAGAAGAAAATTAAAATGACTCCAACAAAAAGAGACACGATGCACGTATCGGAAACAATACTCAGCGTCATATCCCCAAGTGTCCGATGATGTCGACACGCCATGAATTCAATTACTTTAGCGAAACTGGAAATTGAATTTTTGAATATTTCTGGCTCGCCCAATTGTAAATACGGCGCCGTAAATTTTTTTCTCAACCGATGGACGGTAAACGCGTACGTAGCAAGATAGATGCCGACAATTGTCATCGTTAAGTCAAGCATTGCTTCGCCAGAAAACGTCATTGCCACTTCCAACAGTTAAAGCTATGCCTAAGAAGTTGCTATTCTAGGCTAACCAGCGGACCCACACCGCGTAGCCAAAAACGCCTCCAACACCCGCGACGTATGTGACGACGCAGGCTTCGCCGCGAGCATCGGCGGCGTCCCCTGCGCAACAATACGCCCGCCCGCGTCCCCACCTTCCGGCCCCAGATCGATAATCCAATCGGCATCCGCAATCACATCAAGGTTGTGCTCGATCAGCACCACGGTGTTGCCGGCATCGACCAGCCGATGCAGCACGCGAATGAGTTTTTCCACGTCGGCCATGTGCAAACCCACCGTGGGTTCGTCGAGCACGTAGAGCGTGCTGGAGTTCACGCCGGCGCGGCCGGGGCGCTGTGCCGCGTCACCGATATTCGGGCGCACCTTGGCGAGTTCGGTGACGAGTTTGATGCGCTGGGCTTCGCCGCCGGAGAGTGTCGGGCTTTGCTGGCCGAGCGTTAAGTAGCCGAGGCCCACGTCCTGCAGCAGCGTGAGTGCATGATGAATCGCCGGATGCGCGGCGAAAAACTCCACCGCTTCATCCACACTCATGCGCAGCACATCGCCCGCTGATTTGCCTTTGAACAACACGGCCAGCGTATCGACATTGAAGCGCGCGCCGCGGCAGGTTTCGCACGCCACGCGCACGTCAGGCAGGAAACTCATTTCGATTTTGCGCATGCCTTGGCCTTCGCACGTCTCGCAGCGGCCGCCGCTGGTGTTGAACGAAAAGCGGCTCGCGCTGTAGCCGCGCATGCGCGCTTCGGGGATTTCCGCGAACAGGCGGCGTATCGCGTCCCAGAAACCGACGTACGTTGCGGGGCACGAGCGCGGTGTTTTGCCGATCGGTGTTTGATCGACTTCGAGCACGCGGCCGACCGATTGCCATCCGAGGAGTGATTTGTAAGTATTTGATTTTATTGAGTTATTTTTACTCAACAAAACGGCTAACTGCGCGTGCAGCACATCGCGCGCGAGTGTCGATTTGCCGGATCCGGAAACGCCGGTGATCGCGGTGAAGCGCGCGAGCGGTATGCGCACATTGATCTTTTTCAAATTGTGCAGCGTGGCATTGCGTATCTGTAGCGACGGCGTGTTGCGATTCACCGCGCGCGGCGGATGCAGCGGGTGCATCAACGGCTTCAACAAAAAACGTCCGGTGAGCGATTGCGGATTGCGCATGAGATCGGCGGCGGTGCCGACACCGATCACTTCGCCACCGACTTTGCCCGCGCCGGGCCCGAGATCGATCACGTGTGCGGCGCGGCGTATGGTGTCTTCGTCGTGCTCCACCACCACCAGCGTGTTGCCCTTGGCTTCAAGTTTTTGCATCGTGTCGAGCAGAATTTTGTTGTCGCGCGGATGCAGACCGATGGTGGGTTCGTCGAGGATGTAGCACACGCCGCGCAGATTGGAGCCGAGTTGCGCGGCCAAACGGATGCGCTGTGCTTCGCCGCCGGACAGCGTGGGCGCGGCGCGATCCAGCGCGAGATAGCCGAGGCCCACTTCATCGAGGAAGATGAGGCGTGTGCGGATTTCGGCCAGCACGTCGCGTGCGATTTCCGCGGCGCGGCCCTTGAGCGAAATTTTGCCGAAGGTGGTGGCGACTTTGGCGACCGGCAATTTCGTAAGCTGCGCGATAGATTGCCCATCCAGCCGTACCGCCAGCGCATCGCGATTCAGGCGCTGGCCGTCGCAAGCGGGGCAGGGCTCTTCGATTTGCAGCCATTCGAGCCAGGAATCGAGCACGTGTTCTTCGGTGCCGGTTTTCTCGCGCTCGGCATCCCAATCAAAACCCGCGAGCTTCAAGCCCGTGCCGTAACACGCCGGGCACCAGCCGTGACGCGAGTTGAACGAAAACAAGCGTGGATCGAGCTCCGGAAAACTGCGGTTGCACGACGGGCAGGCGCGGTTGGCGGAATAGCTTGTCAGTGGCATTTGCGGTAGCGATTTTGCGCGCTGGTTGATGGCTTTTGCGAGTGTGTCGAGCTTGCCCAGCACCTGCACCACACCTTTGCCATGTTCGAGTGCCAGCGCTACGCCGGCACGTAATGCATGTTCGTTTTCTGGCGTCACGCGCACATCGGCCACCGGCAGCTCTATGCTGTGTTCGCTGAAGCGTGCGAGCCGCGGCCATTGCGCAGTCGGCAAAAACTCGCCATCCACTCGGAGATGCGTGTGGCCTTTAGCGGCGGCCCACTTAGCCAGATCGGTGTAGTAGCCCTTGCGGTTCACCACCAGCGGCGCGAGCAAGCCGACCCGGTCTCCGCGCGAGTGGCGCATGATGCTGGCGACGATGGCCTCCGCGCTTTGCGGCTCGATGGCAACGTCGCAGTCGGGGCAGTACTGCGTGCCGAGCTTGACGTAGAGCAGGCGCAGAAAGTGATAAATCTCGGTGAGCGTCGCCACCGTGCTCTTGCGCCCGCCGCGGCTGGTGCGTTGCTCGATGGCGACCGTCGGCGGGATGCCGGTGATCGAATCCACATCCGGACGCGAAGCGCCTTGCACGAACTGTCTGGCGTACGCGTTGAGCGACTCAAGGTAACGGCGTTGGCCTTCTGCGAACAGGATATCGAAGGCGAGCGTGGATTTGCCGGAGCCGGAGACGCCGGTCACGCATACCATCAGCCCGACCGGCAAATTCAGCGTTACTTCTTTCAAATTATTGCCGCTCGCACCCACGATCTGCATCATACGTTCCGGGTCGGGCCTGAGAAATTTTTTCGGCATCGG
>JAYUAH010000664.1:0-3328 GCA_043741415.1 Betaproteobacteria bacterium | reverse complement strand
GCAAATGTTCACGGCTGAAGGCAAATTTCTCAAACAATACATCCGCCACAACGCACCGTTCGCGCGCAACGTCGCATTGTCGCCCGATGCGGAGCAACGCTATTTGTATGTCGGTGGCGGCATCGACATCGTCATTCTGGATCGCAAGACTTTGGAACTTGTTGATGTTATCGGCGGCGGCGGGTTGCTCGGCGGCGGGCATCAGATCGCTACCGATTCCAAGGGGAATATTTATGTGGCGCAAACCAATCGTGGGTTGCAGAAGCTGGTTTACAAGGGTATGGGACCGCTAAGCGCGAAATAGCTTTTCTACATAATTTCCATTCACTCAAAATATTACCTGTCATTCCCGCACAGGCGCCTGTTACGAAACTCCGAAACCCAATAGATGGAAAAAATTTCGACCTCTCAGATCGCGCCAGGATCAACGATTGACATGTTGGCAATGGTCTGGAGACCCCAAAATCGAAGTTCAAAATGAGTTTCGTAACAGCCTCCTGCGCGGGAATGACAGGGTTGGTTATTCGACCTACGCGTCTTCACCATAAAACATACGCCGATACGTAATATTAACCACGTTGCGCGAGATACGCACGTCGAGCACCATCGGCCCTGCGCCTTTCAAAAATTCAGTGATGCCCGCCGACAATTCATCCAGCGTGCGCACCACTTGGCCGCGACAACCGAAGCCACGCGCCACCGCACCGAAATCCGGCGAGCGCACGCTGGCGAGCTTCGCATCAAAACCTGAGGCCTTGAGTTTGTGGTACTCCGCACCCAACCCTTCGTCGTTCAAAATAATAAACAAGAGTTTCAAACCGAGCCGCGATGCAGTATCGAGTTCCTGAATATTCTGCATCGCGCCGCCGTCACCCTCAATCAACGCGAACGGTTTGCCCAAGGCGACTGCCATGCCGATGGCCGTGGGCAGCGTTTGGCCGATGCTACCGAAGCCGTTGACGAAAGCGTTTCGCACGCGCGGCTTTTTCATGATCATCACCGGAAATGCGAACGAATGGCCGACACCGATGGCGATGCCCACCTCGGATGGCAATTGTTCATCGATGATGCGTGAGGCTACACGCGGATCAACCGTGCCCGCTTCGATTTCGTATTCCGCGGGGTCGCGGTCGGCATTGAGCAAAATTTTTCGTACCGCAGCAGTTCTAAAATTCTCTTTAAAATCAAATACTTGCGATAATTTATCGTCGATAGCCTGCACGGTGACGCGCGCGTCACCCTGCACATAGCAATGCGCCGCACGATCATTGCCCATCAGCACCGCAGGTTCGGTATCGATGTGCACGATGCGCGCGTTGGGATAAAGCAAGCCGCCTTCGAGCGTATGTTGATTCAAGCTCGCACCGATCGCGATCACGCAATCGGCCGCTTCAAACAATTCCATCACCGTGCGCGTGGAGAACATGCCCGAAATGCCCGCGTGAAACTCGCCGCTCACCACGCCTTTGGCGATCAGCGAGGTTGCGGTCAATGCACCGATGCGCGCAGCAAGACGCTCGGCCGCTTCGACTGCGCCGGACTGCACGGCGCCATCGCCGATGATCACCACGGGCTTTTTGCTTGCCGCAATAATTTTTACGGCCTGAGCCAACTGTTCGTCTGCCGGCTTGATGCGCTGCTGCCCGGCGAACAAGGTAATGGACGGCTCGTAGTCGTCGCCATCGCTGTCAATGCTCATGTCCTGCACGTTCATCGGATACGCCAGCACCACCGGGCGCTTTTGCGTGCGCGCCTGATAAAACGCCTGGCGCACCGCGTCTTCGGCAAACGAAGGGGTGAGCACTTCGATGTAGCCCGCGCCGGTCGCGGTAACCAGCCGCTCCTGATTCAGCGATTGGTTTTGCCACTCATTGTTGAAATGCGTGCGGCTGGTGTAGACCACAATCGGCGCACGCGCTTTGGTCGACGCCACCAGTGACGTCGTCATGCGCGTGATGCCCGGCCCGTGGGTGACATTGCACACGCCGACTTGGCCTGTCGCACGCGCCCAGCCTTCGGCCATCGACAGCGCGGCGCCTTCGTCGCGCACATCGATCATGCGCACACCGGGCTGTTGCGACATGACGGCGGCCCACGACATATTGCCGTCGCCCATCAGGCCGAAGACGGTGGTGGCGCCTTCTTTGACGAAGGCGTTGGCTACGGCTTGGTAGACTTTCATGGGCGCAGTGTGCTGGCCCTTCGACGGGCTCAGGGCGAACGGGATATCGCGATACCGTTCGTCCTGAGTCTGTCGAAGGACGTTCTAGCTTTAATCAGAATTCTTGCGAAATACCCAACAACTTACCCGCCGTCTCACCCAGCATCATGCGCTTTTGCACATCGCTGAAATGCGGGCAGTTGAGGATATGGTTCACCGAATCAGCCTGCCACGGTATCGGGTGATCGGTGCCGATCACCAGCTTGTCGACACCGACTTCATGCGCGAGGTGGCGCAGCGCTTCGTCGGTGAACACCAGCGTGTCGTAATACATCTGGCGCATGTAGTCCGTGGGCTTTTTCTTGAGTTTGACGCCAGTGTCCATTTCGGGCGCGACGCGCAAGCCGTTGTCGGAACGCGGCGCATATTGCGGCAGAAAACCACCGCCGTGTGCGGAACAAATTTTCAGGCCGGGAAATTTGTCGAGCGTGCCTTCGAATATCAGGTGCGACAACGCAATCGTGGTGTCGAGCGGATTGCCGATCACGTTGGCGAGCCAGCCGTTGCCTTGCAGGCGCTTGGACAACTCCGGCGTGCCTTGCGGATGAATAAACAACAGCACACCCAACTCTTCCGCCTTGCGCCACACGGGATCGAATTTCGCGTTGCCGAATTCATCGCCCGCCACACTACCGCCGATGGCCGCACCGCGCATGCCGAGTTTTTTAACGGCGTGCTCCAGCTCCTGCACGGCGAGACTTGGATCTTGCAATGTCAGCGCGGCAAAACCCACAAACCGATCCGGGTGCGCCGCGCACAACTCAGCCAGCGTTTCGTTATTGATTTTCACGATTTCCGCCGCCTTGTCGCGCCCCTCACGATACCAGTGCGGGTTGATGCTGATCGCCTCGACATCAATGCCCTGCTCGTCCATTTCGCCGATACGGCGCAGGCCCACATCACCCAGGCCGGGGCCGCGCTCCTTCATGTGATCCTTGCCCTGCAATTCCAGCGCCTTGGGAATTACGCAGTGCGCATGCACGTCGATGGTTTTCACGCGCTTGCCCTTGACCATCACGGGCAGGCGCTTTTTCCCCTGTGCCCGCGCCGGCGCCGCTTGAAGCAGGCTGCAGCCCGTGAATACGACACCAGCCATGGTGCCCGTGG
>JAYUAH010000663.1:0-7792 GCA_043741415.1 Betaproteobacteria bacterium | reverse complement strand
CGCGCAGCCTGCGCATAACGAAGATCAGCAATATTGCGGTAAGTCCGAGTACTAGGAAGAAGAGGTACTTCGGCATGATTTCCCACCACCAATCATAGAACTTGGTGTACAAAAAAATCACAAAAAACACGGCGCCGGTATTGACGACCTCGCCCCACTGGCGGCGTACGCCGAGCCAGATTGCAGCGGCACTCGATGCGAAGCCCAGCAATTGATATGAACCCTCGATCAAGTCGGGATCGAATTCGAAATAACTATGCCCTCCCCAGTTGCCCAGTACGAGCATGGGCAACAGCAGCGTGAGCAAAGCGAACACGCGGTAGACTGCGCTGAAACCACTGAAGCGCTCTTGCCGTATCCACTGCGGAATCAAAAACAGGGTGACCGCTGCCGGAAAAAAGTTTTCCGGACGTTCGCCGAAATCGAGCCAATACATGCCGCGCCAAGTGCCGGTGCGCGCAGCGATGTACGCGACCAAACATAGTATCCCTGCAGCCAGTAGCGAACGCAGATCGCAGGTGTAGGCGAGCAGCAAAGCGAGCGCGGCCCAAGGGAGCAACGCCTTGTCCGACGGCATAATGTTGAATATCTGCCCGATCATTGCGATATTGATTGCAAAGCATGCAAACGCCACCATCGCCGCGAGTTTTGTGAAGTAGCCAGACGATTCCCGGCGCTGCATCCAGACCGTGAGCACGAACGTACCCAGGCTGGCACCGATCAAGACCGTCACTTGCGCAATGGTAGAGAAATGTGCCCAAAACTGCCGAAACAGAAAAAAAACACTGGCCGCAAGGGCAAGGGCGCCCAGAAACGACACCACTCGCATACCCAGTGACAACTGCTTGGAACGCGTATTCCGGTCAACATCGTATTCGCCCGCGTATTGCGCAAGCAACCCTTGGTGATAGTCGTTGATTGCCTTGCGTTGCCCATCCGGCAAAGTAGTGACTCCCGCGCGCTCGATGCGTTCCAGTTCTTGCGCGAACACTTGAATCTCGTCGGCGCGCTGCTGGGCTTCGGTGCGGGAGGTGTGCTTCATGTACTGCGGCTCAAGTTGGGGGCAGATCTGAAAAAGCATCTACCTTGCCTATGCTCGAGTCAAGCGTCTTGGTCAATTCGCCTCCTGAGACATTCTTTCAATCAGCGGATTGTATTGGCGCACATCGACAGCCAGCACAATTTCCCGAATTCAGTAGGGGAAATTTTCAGCAGCGTATTTCGCGAGATGATTGAGTATGCAATCGATGTCACCCGGTATTTCGGACGTCAACTCTGCTCTGGCCATTTTCAGCCGGCCCGTTTTTTAGCTGCTGGATGTGTGAATGTTTTTCCAGCGATTTTTCTTGCAAGATAGCTACGCATCTTCCCCTAGGGAATAGTCTTGCCTGTAGCCAGCAGATCGGAGTATCGCTTGTCGGCTATGTCTAGAAAATCCGCGCGGCGTTCTGCCTGTTCCGTCGTGTCGGCAATCGCCTGCAAAATGAAGCTGTGTGTAGTCGTTCCGGCGCGCTCGGCGGCTGCGGCCACGCGCGCTTTCAGGTCTTCCGGTATGCGAATCGTAGTGGTAGCCATACTTGCCTTCAATGCAAAATTGCTTTCTAGCACAAATGTGCTACTACAACTTTATACTTTCCCCAACGCCCGCAACACCCACTCCGGCGTAAACGGCTGCTCAGTCACCCGCGCCTTGAACGGCCGCAACGCATCATTGATCGCATTCATGATCGCCCCCGGCGCGCCTGCCGTGCCGGCTTCCCCCGCGCCTTTTGCGCCCAACTCCGAAGTTGCTGTCGGCGTAACCACATGCCCAATAATCATGTCAGGCATTTCACCTGCCATCGGCACCAGGTAATCAGCCATGGTGCCGTTGAGCAATTGCCCGTCGTCGCTGTAGAGGCAGTGTTCCATCATCGCGCCGCCGATACCTTGCACGATGCCGCCGCGGATTTGTTCATCGACGAGTTGCGGGTTAATGACGGTGCCGCAGTCTTCTACGCACCAGTGTTTGAGCAGTTTGACGAAGCCGGTTTCGATATCGACTTCGACGAGTGACGCCTGGATGCCGTTGGTGAACGCAAAACCGTAGCCGCGCGGGGTGTAGTGGCGCGTGACCATGAGTTCGGATTGAAAATCCAGCGGCAGCGTGTCGGGGCGGAAGTAGGCGATGCGGCCGAGTTCGGTGAGGCTCAGTTTGACCTCATTGGTGCGCACGTCGACAATGTTGTCGTTGCGCACGTCGAGCATTTCGCGGCTGGATTGCAGGATCGCGCCTGCGACATCGAGTATACGCACGCGCAATTCCTTGCCTGATTGCAGCACGGCTTCACCGCCGATGCCCGCGCCGCGCGAGGCCCAGGTGCCGCCGCCGTACGGGGTGATGCCCGTGTCGCCGGTGATCACGCGCACGCGGTCGATGCTTATGCCGACGGCATCGGCGGCGATTTGCGCGAATATGCCTTCGGTGCCCTGGCCTTGTTCGGTCACGCTGACTAAACACGTGACCATGCCCGTGGGTTCGAGGCGCAACGTTGCACCGTCTTGCGATGAGATGCGTGCGCCGCCGACGCCGTAAAACGCGGGTGAAGGATTGGTCACTTCGATCATCGCCGCGAGGCCGATACCACGATAAATGCCTTTTTTTCGCAGCGCGTCCTGCTCTTTGCGAAGAGCAGAATAATTCATTAAAATCAATAACTTATCTATACATTGCTGATGAGACAGTTTTTCGAATTTCATGCCCGACGCGGAGGTGAACGGATACGCATCGTCCGGCACCAGATTGCGTCGGCGAAATTCCGCGGGGTCGATGTTCAGCGTGTTAGCGGCGAGATCGACGATGCCTTCAGTGATCGCTACCGCAATCGGATGGCCGACCGCGCGATATTGGCACGTTACATTTTTATTGGTGAACACCACGTTGAGTTTGGCGCGATATTGCTGGTGCTTGTATGGCCCGCCGGTCAAGTTGACCACTTGATTGCCTTCGATGCCGCTGGTACGCGGGTACACTGAATAGGGGCCGATGCCGGTGAGATCATCCAGCGCGAAGGCGAGAATGTCGCCGGCCTTGGTACAAGCGAGCTTCACTTTGCACACGTGTTCACGCGCATGGATGTCCGACAAAAAAGATTCCATGCGGTCAGCCATGAATTTGACCGGGCGCCTGAGCATGACCGCGAGTGCTGCGGTGGCCATTTCGTCGGCGTAGACATGCACCTTGATGCCGAACGAGCCGCCCACATCCTTGGCGATCACGCGCACATTGGCTTCAGGAATATTAAGATGCCGCGAAAAAATATCCTGCATCATGTGCGGCGCTTGCGTGGAGTGATGCACGGTGAGCGTGTTTTCCGCCGCGTTGTAATCGGCCAGCAGCGCGCGGCCTTCGAGGGTGACGCCGGTGTGGCGGCCGAAGGTGTAGGTTTCTTCGACGACCAGATCGGCCTTGACGAACGCCGCATCCACGCCGTCGGTGGCGTAGTCGCGGGTGAAGCAAATGTTGTCGCTGAATTCGGGGTGGATCACCGTCGCGCCGGCGAGTGATGCGGCCATATCGGTCACCACGGGCAGCGGTTCCCACTCGACGTTGATGGCTTCCAAAGCATCTTCGGCCTGTGCGCGCGTCTGCGCGACAATGGCGGCTACCGCTTCGCCCTGCCAGCACGCGCGGTCGATGGCGATGGCGTGTTGCGTGGCGGATTTGATGCCTTTCAGATGGCCGAGCACGGCGACCCACGGCGTGCAGAACTTGGCGAGCGCGGCGCCATCCACGACCGCGATGACGCCGGGCATCGTGCGCGCATAAGTGAGATCGAGTTTGAGTATGCGCGCGTGCGCGTGCGGGCTGCGAAAAAACACCACATGCGCGAGACGTGCCACGCGCAGATCATCGGTGTACGTGCCGCGCCCTTGCAGCAGGCGCTTGGCGTTGGCGCGCGGGACGCTTTGTCCGATATATTTGTCGCTGGTACCGATGACGGGTGCGTTCACGCTTTGCCCCGGCGCGCGGCGAGCGTGGTTTCAACCGCATCGACAATCGCTTGATAACCGGTACAGCGGCAATAATTACCCGACAAGTGTTCGCGGATTTGTTCCCGCGTGGCCTGCGGATTGTGCAAAGCCAAATCCTGCGCGGTAAGCAACATGCCCGGCGTGCAAAAACCGCATTGCAGCGCATTGCGTTTGTGAAACGCATCCTGCAGATCAGCGATTTCGCCGCTGTCGGACAGGCCTTCGATGGTTTCAACATGCCGGCCCTCGGCCTGCACCGCCAGCATCAAACAGCCGCGCACGATTTTGCCGTCGACGCGCACCGTGCACGCGCCACACACGCCGTGTTCACAGCCGATGTGTGTTCCAGTCAAGCCCATTTCTTCACGCAAAAAATCCACCAGATTCTGGCGCACAGGAACGCGGCGGGTGACGGACTCTTGGTTGATGGTGAGCGTCGTTTCAATCACGGTGTCCATGGCGGCGGCTTTCATGCGAGGAGTTGCTTGATCGCGCGCCCGGTCAACACGTGCGCGAGATGCAGTTTGGTGGCGGCCGATGAGTAAAGATCGGCGGAGGGATCCAGTTCGTCCGCGAGCACTTGCCGGGCCTCTAGCAATGAAGTTTCAGAAAATTGTTTAAAAACAAATACTTGCGATGTTTTCTCGGCGAACGTCGGTTTGCCGCCGGTGCCCAGATAAGTGAGGCTCAGTTCGTTGATGACGCCTTTCACGATTTTCGCCAGCGCGGCCACTCCGACAATCGCGTAGTCACCGCGACGGCGCGCGAGTTCCAGAAATGCGTGGCGATAATCCGCGCCCGATATCGGAATCATCACTTCGGTCAGCACTTCGTTCGGCTGCATCGCGGTGGCATACAAGCCCTCGAAAAAATCACGCGCGGCAACCGTGCGTGTACCTGCCGCGCTCGCCAGAACAATCTGCGCATTCAACGCCACGCAGCACGCGGGCCATTCGGCTGCGGGATCGGCCATCGCAAGACTGCCGCCGAAGGTGCCGCAATTGCGTATCGCCGGATGCGCGATGTGCTCGACCGCATCGCTGAGCAACGGCAGGTGTTTGCGGATCAGCGCCGAGTTGCCGATGTCGGCGTGGGTAGTCAGCGCGCCGATATGCACGTGATTGGCTTTCACTGCAATGCCGGCGAGCTTACTGTCGTGTTCATGCAACCGGCTGATGTCGATCAGCAATTCCGGCGATGACAAACGCATATTGAGAGCCGGCATCAGGCTCTGGCCGCCGGCGAGAATTTTTGCACTGTCCTGGTGGCGTTCAAGCAGATCGAACACTTCAGGCAGATATCGCGCGCGAACGTAGGCGAAGGGTGGGGCTTTCATGCGAGTGCTTTCGTTGTGTTTACTTGACGCCGTATTTCGCGCGATAGTGTTGCGCCAATACGCGGCGATTTTGGTTGTTGAGCGCGGCGTTCGATGCGGGCGCGGCGGGGTGCTTGTGCGCGCGTGGAATCTTGGGCGCGGTTGGTTTTGCGGGCTTGGTTTTCATGAGCGCTGTCCTGCGATGAAACTGGCATCAGTGTAGCACGCGTGCCGGCGCTGTTATGCTACGGCTACAGGAGGAAATAGTATGCGCGTGGTTCTGTTGTTGCTCATGGGGATGTCTGCACAAACGCTGTTGGCAGAAAATTATCCATCCAGGCCCATGCGTATCGTCGTGCCGGCGGCGCTCGGCGACGCCATCGCCGGGCGCGTGCACTTGACCGTGGGCAGTCCAGTATCGACGCTGGCGCACGTGAAAGACGGTCGCTTGAGACTCATGCCACGCCACGCGACATCATCGTGAAGCTGCATCTTGAAGCCGTGCGCATCGTACATCTGCCGGACGTGAAACAGCGCTTTGTGATCGACGCGGCGGACCCGGTCGGCAGTTCGCCGGCGCAGTTTGCCGCGCACTTGAAAGCGGAGATTGAGCGCTGGAGCAAGGTGGTGCGGTTGACGGGCATCAAGTCTGAATAAATTCAAAAAGCCTAATTGAATAGTTCAACAACACGCGTGCGGCACTGCTGCCACAGCAGCGTTGCCAGTGATGCGGCTACAATCGCCGTTTCTAACTTTGTATGGAGCGGTAATGGCTAAAACAGCGTTGTTGATACTGGATGTGCAAAACGAACTGGTGGATGCCAAGGGTAAGGTCGGCTCCGGCGGCTTCGCAAAAATCATCGAGCAGCGCCAAATCATTCCCAGAATCGCTAAAGCGCAGGCGGCGTTTCGCGCCAAGGGTTTGCCGGTGGCGTTTGTGAATGTGGGTTATCGCGCCGACTATGCCGATGCCATCAGCCGCTCCGCGCGGCTCAAACACTTGATTGATATGAACGCCATTGTGCTCGGCACCTGGGGCACTGACTTTCCCGATGCGATCAAGCCGCTGCCCAGTGAAATGGTATTTACCAAGCGCGCCGTCAATCCGTTTTTCAACACGCAACTGGAAAGCTGGCTGCATCGCCACGGCGTGGATACGCTGGCGCTCACCGGTTGCCACACGCATATGGTGGTGGACAGCACGGCACGCTATGCCGATGACGCGGGCTTTTACGTGAAGGTGCTGGAGGACTGCTGCGCCAGCCCCGATGCGGAATTACATCGCATCGAGATCGAAAAAATCTTGCCGCTGTTTGCGACCATTACGTCGTCCGACGCGTTGCTGACGACGCTGTAAAACGCTTACTTCGTTTTGATATCCGCGTCGTGCACCACCTTGGCCCAGCGTTCGATTTCCGTGCGTATATAGCGCGCGAATGCTTCCGGTGTGGAGAGCGCGATTTCCAGGCCGCGCGCGATGAACTGTTCGCGCATGGCGGGTTCGCTCACTACGGCGTGTACATCGTGATTAACGCGCAGCACCAGCGCGCGCGGTGTGCCTGCAGGCGCCAGCATACCTACTGACGCAATGGCTTCGAATCCTGACAAGCCCGATTCCGCGATGGTGGGTAGTTCAGGTAAGGCGGTTGCGCGCTTGGTACTGGTGACTGCGATGCCCTTCACTTTGCCGCCTTTCACTTGCGGCAGCGCCACCGACAGATTGGCAAAGGTGAGTTGCACTTCGCCGCCCATCACCGCGGCCAACGCAGGGCCGCCGCCTTTGTAGGGCACATGCTGCATGGCGACGCCGGCGGCGCTCTTGAACATTTCGCCGACGAGGTGCGCGGAACTGCCGTCGCCGAATGACGAGAAGTTAAGCCGCGCAGGATTAGTCTTCGCGTATTTGATGAATTCCGCGACGGTGGCTATGGGCAACGATGGATGCACTACCAGCACATTCGGCGCGGTAACGATCAGCGCAATCGGCGCAAAGTCGCGCCGCGGATCAAAGCCAAGTTTGGGCTCCAGTACGACGTTGGTGCAGTACGTGCTGGTGGAACCAATCGTCAGCGTGTAACCATCGGGCGCCGCCTTGGCGCCGATTTCTGTGCCGATGTTGCCGCCTGCGCCCGCGCGATTATCGATGACCACCGCCTTGCCCCAGCGCGCCGACAATTTTTGCGCGACCAAGCGCGCAACGATATCGTTCGCGCCGCCGGGCGGAAAAGGTACCATCATGCGCACCGGGCGATCGGGATATGCGCTGTCGGCAGCCTGTGCCGTTGCGCTACACAGGAGTAGCGCAACCAACCCCGGAGCACTACGCCAAACAACGCGAAAAAGTATCATAAGTATTTGTTTTTATTGAATAAAATTACAATCCAACATGCGCGTGGCGACTGCAAATGTCGCGCGATGTGAAATTCTGATACGCAGCCGATATGCGCCGAGGCTAAAAAACCA
>JAYUAH010000662.1:0-7800 GCA_043741415.1 Betaproteobacteria bacterium | reverse complement strand
GCGCTGCCACAGCCAGGCGCTGACCATCAAGCTCAAGAAAGACGTGCCCTTGGACGAAATTCACCATATCATCACAGCGGCCAATGAGTGGGTACGCGTGGTGCCGAATGAGCGCGAGATGACCGAGCGTGAACTGACGCCGGCGGCTGTTACGGGCCGGCTGCACATACCGGTCGGGCGCTTGCGCAAGCTGGCGATGGGCGGAGAGTATCTGTCGGCGTTTACTGTCGGCGATCAGTTGCTGTGGGGTGCTGCAGAGCCGCTGCGGCGTATGCTGCGCATTGTGTTGCAGGGTTGATAAGAACAACTGAAGTTTGCGGGTAGTCGTTGGTTAGTTCGCACAATTGTTGTATTTCGTTCACATAGCGCGCTAAACTATTGAGTTATTTGATTTAGTATAACCACAACCCGTTGTGGTCCGCATCTCGAAAATGGCCGGAAATGCACTAGATTAAGCATGTTCCGTGATAAATTTCACACTGAACATGAACTTGAATCACTAAGTGTTTGATGTTAGCTTAGTATTTCTAAAAAACACTCGAATATCAGAGGTGGCGCTGTGCGGAAATTCAAGCTCAAAAAATGGGTAGCCGCAGGGTTAATGATCTCGTTGCCTTACGCCGGCATGGTCGATGCTGCTGGCTTGGGCGGCCTCAAAGTGCTGTCGCAGTTGGGGCAGCCGTTTGCAGCCGAGATCGACCTTGTGAACGTGTCAAAGGAAGAACTCGCAACGCTGAAAGCCAATCTGGCTTCCCCTTCGGCCTATCAGGCGGCGAACCTGCAATTTAATCCGTCGCTCAATGCGTTGCGCATGTCGATTGAACGCCGTGCGAACGGCACGCCGTATATCAAGGCCACATCGTTCCGTCCGGTGGCCGAACCATTCCTGGATCTTCTGGTGGAACTCTCCTGGCAGGGCGGCAAAATCGTGCGCGAGTATTCCGCGCTGCTCGATCCACCCGGCATGCATACACCGGCGCCTGCGGTGACAGCCCCCGTAGTTGCAGCGCCCCCAGCAGCGGCAGCAGCACCCGCGCCGGCCGAGCAAGCGGCTGCAGCCCCGAAATCAGCCACGATACCGCCAGCACCCGCGGCTGCTGCGCGGCCTGCGCCCGCAGCGGCGTCCGCGCCCGCTGCTCCGGCCAGCCAATATGCCGTCAAACAGGGCGACACGCTCAGCGGCATTGCGCGGCAAGTCGGCCCCGCAGGCGTTTCGCTGGAGCAAGCCTTGATCGGACTTTATCGTGCCAATCCGGATGCGTTCAGCAACAGCAACATCAATCAACTGCGCGCCGGCAAAATCCTGAATGTGCCGGAACGCGAGCAACTGGTGGCATTGGCCCAAGGCGAGGCCGCGCAGGAAGTGCGCATGCATGCGGCCAACTGGAATAACTATCGCCAGCGCGTGGCAGACTCAGCGCCCGCGATCGCCGATGCGTCGCCTGCCGCAAAAGGCAAAATTACCGCGCGCGTGGACGACAAAGCGATGGGCGCTGCGCCCAAAGATGTGGTGGTGCTGTCCAAGGGCGACACCGGTCCGGGCGCCGTGGGCAAAGGCAAAGACGGCAAAGCGGCCGGCGACCGGGTACGCGCGTTGGAAGAAGATCTGGCCGCGCGCGAAAAAGCACTCGCAGAGTCTAAAGAGCGCGTTGCACAGCTTGAAAAAACCTTGAAGGAAATGCAAAAGCTCGCCGAGGTGAAGAATCCGGCGCTGGCTGCTGCACAGCAAGCGGCAAAGGCTGAACCGAAACCCGAAGTCAAAGCGGAACCAGCCAAGGTGGAGCCGCCCAAAGCAGAACCCCCCAAGCCCGACATCAAAGCGGAAGCGCCGAAAGTCGAAGCACCGCCGCCGCCCAAGGCAGCAACCTCGGCACCGAAAAAAGTAGTTACACCACCGCCCCCGCCGCCGGAACCGGGCATTATGGATACGGTGATGGACAATATAGTGCCGATCGGCGGTGGGGTGCTGGCGCTGCTCGCCGGCATCTTCGGCATCAACGCTTTGCGCCGTCGCAAGCAAGCTGCGGATGATGTCGATGAGCCCGTCGCACCGAGCTTCAAATCCGAGCCCTTCAAGGGCAACGTCGAGGTAATCCCGTCTGAAGTGGAAGCACCGGCGATGCTGGATGCCACGGTCTCGAATGTCACCGACGTTGTCGACCCGATTGATGAGGCGCAGGTCTACATCGATCACGGGCGTGACCCGCAGGCAGAAGAAATTCTCAAAGAGGCGATGAGCAAGCAGCCGCAGCGCGAAGATATTCCATTGAAGCTGCTGGAAGTCTACGCAGCGCGCGGTGATAAAGCCGGCTTCAATGCGCTTGCCGCAGATTTCCATAGGCAGACCGGCGGCACCGGCGAAAAATGGAGCCGTGCGGTTGCACTGGGCCATGCGCTGGATCCCGCCAACTCGCTGTATCCGGCTACCGGTGAAGTGGTCAATCTTGCAGCGCATCGGGATACGGCTGCCGGCGTGGATTTTGATCTGGGCGGCGCTGCGGAAGATCCCATGGGCACCACCACGGACATCCTGCTGGATCATGGGCATGCCAACGTGGACATGGAAAAAACCATGGTGTTGAGGCGCGACGACATTAAGGCTGCGGCACCTGTGGCGCTCACGGCCCCGGTGTTGCCCGATTTCAACATTGAGCTGCCACCCGCGAGCACGCCGGTAGCGCCGGTGCCACCGGTTGCACCGGCGTCCAATATGATGGACTTCAACATCGATCTGCCGCCGGCATCTACACCGGCACCAGCCAAGCCAGCCGCCGCGGCCGCCAAGGCCGACGATGGCGGACTGGACTTCAAGGTGGATTTCTCCAACATCAATCTGAATCTGGACGATGCACCAGCAGTGCTCCCTGCTGCCGCACCTGCCGCCGGTGCCAAGGACGCGCAGTGGGAAGACGTGCAGCAAAAATTCGATCTTGCACGCGCCTATCAAGAGATGGGCGACAAGGAAGGCGCACTGGAAATCCTGCATGAGGTCGAGCGCGAAGGTGATGCCGGGCAAAAGGCCGACGCGCAAAAAATGATACAGTCGCTCAAGTAACGCAGTAGCTCGTTTTAATCGGACCGCGGCGGGATACTGCCGCGGTCTTTGTTTTTTGGGTCGCCACTTTATTGCCATGCGCATTGCACTGGGCATCGAATACGAAGGCAGCAGGTTTTGCGGCTGGCAAACGCAGGCCGCGGGTTGCGCGGTGCAGGATCGCCTCGAAGCGGCACTGGCGCAAATCGCGGGCACACCGGTGGCGACGATTTGCGCCGGGCGCACCGACGCGGGCGTGCATGCGCTGGCGCAGGTGGTGCACTTCGATTGCCCGGTGGAGCGTCCCGAATCGGCGTGGGTGCGCGGGGTCAATGCGTTGCTGCCGCCGGCACTGGCGGTGACTTGGGCGCAACCCGTGCGCGATGACTTCAGCGCGCGCTTTTCGGCTACGGCTCGCCACTACCGTTACGTGTTGCTGAATCATCCGGTGCGCGCGGCGGCAGACCATGGCCGCGTCGGCTGGTTTCATGCGCCGCTGGATGTCGAGCGTATGCGTGCTGCGGCGAGCTGTCTGTTGGGTGAACATGACTACAGCGCCTTCCGGGCGTCGGAATGTCAGGCGAAATCGCCGGTGCGCACGCTGATGCAACTCGACATCAGCACGCGTGGGCCATATGTCACGTTTGATTTTTGCGCCAACGGATTTTTGCATCATATGGTGCGCAACATCGTGGGCAGCCTGGTTTACGTCGGCAAGGGCCTGCACGATGCGGCGTGGATGGCCGAAATTTTGCTGGGGCGCGCGCGCAAGTTTGCGGCGCCGACGTTTGAAGCGGCTGGGTTGTATCTTACGGGTGTTGATTATGACGCGGTATGGGGGCTGCCGCCGTGCGAGCGGGTACAATGGCCAAGGCTTGCACTGGAGACGTTGACATGACGGCGATCAAGATTTGCGGCATTGCGCGCACGCAAGATGCGCTCGCCGCCGCGCACAGCGGGGCGAACGCGATCGGTTTCGTGTTTTACGCCAACAGCCCGCGCTACGTGATGCCCGTACGCGCCGCCGAAATCATGCGCGCGCTGCCACCGTTTGTGATGAGCGTGGGTTTGTTCGTCGATGCCGCCGCCGACGAAGTGATGCAGACGCTCGCGATCACGCGTTTGGATCTGCTGCAATTTCACGGCGACGAAACGCCCGCTTACTGCCGGCAGATTTTTCGCCAAAGCGGCGTGCCGTACCTCAAAGCGTTGCGCGTCAGGCCGGGGCTGGATTTGCTACAATACGCACAGGAATACCATGATGCCAAAGCGTTGCTGCTCGATGCGTATGTGGAAGGCACGCATGGCGGTACGGGTGCTACCTTCGATTGGGCACTGATTCCGAAAAACTTGCCGTTGCCCGTGGTGCTATCGGGTGGCCTCACACCCGGCAATGTGACCGCCGCAATCCAAGCGGTAAGGCCGTGGGCAGTGGATGTTTCCAGCGGTGTCGAGCGTTCAGGTGTGGCCAGCAAGGGTATTAAAGACGCCGCAAAAATTGCAGCTTTTGTGATTGGAGTTCGTAATGCAGATGTATGACCTGCCCGATGCTAAAGGCCACTTTGGACCGTACGGCGGCACCTTTGTCGCCGAGACGCTGATCGACGCGCTCGACGAGCTGCGCGAGGCGTACGCCAAGTATCAGCATGATCCCGAGTTCAAGCAAGAGTTTGCCTACGAGTTGAAGCACTACGTGGGCCGCCCCAGTCCGGTGTATCACGCCAAACGCTGGTCGGAGCACTTTGGCGGTGCGCAGATTTACTTGAAGCGCGAAGACCTCAATCACACCGGCGCACACAAAATCAATAACGTGATCGGTCAGGCCATGCTCGCCAAACGCATGGGCAAGCCGCGCGTGATCGCCGAGACCGGCGCGGGCCAGCACGGCGTGGCGACAGCAACCATTGCCGCGCGCTACGGCATGGAATGCGTGGTGTACATGGGCACGGAAGATGTGAAGCGGCAGGCGCAAAACGTCTATCGCATGAAACTGCTGGGTGCGACCGTGGTGCCGGTGGAAAGCGGCTCGAAAACACTCAAAGACGCGCTCAACGAAGCCATGCGCGATTGGGTGACGAATGTCGAGAATACCTATTACATCATCGGCACGGTGGCGGGGCCTCATCCGTACCCGATGATGGTGCGTGATTTTCAATCGGTGATCGGTATCGAGGCGCGCGAACAGATGCCGGAAATGACCGGGCGGCAACCCGATGCGGTGGTGGCCTGTGTGGGCGGTGGATCGAATGCCATGGGCATTTTCTACCCCTACATCAACGAAAAAGACGTGCGCCTGATCGGCGTTGAAGCGGCGGGTTACGGTCTGGAAAGCGGCAAACATTCGGCCACGCTGACGGCCGGCAAAGCGGGCGTGCTACACGGCAATCGCACTTATTTATTGCAGGATGAGCACGGCCAGATCATTGAAACGCATTCGATTTCCGCAGGCCTTGATTATCCTGGTGTCGGCCCGGAGCATGCGTGGCTAAAAGACAGCGGGCGCGCGGAATATGTGTCCGTCACCGACGACGAAGCCTTGCAGGCGTTTCACGATTTGTGCCGGCTTGAAGGCATTATTCCCGCGCTGGAATCCAGTCATGCACTGGCCTATGTGGCCAAGATGGCACCGCGCATGAAGCGCGAACAAATTTTGCTGGTGAATCTATCGGGTCGTGGCGACAAAGATATGCATACGGTGGCCGAGAAATCGGGCATCAAGTTCTAGCCATGTCGCGCATCGCCGCCACTTTTGCAGCACTCAAACAGCAGCAGCGCCAAGCGCTGATTCCTTTCATCACGGCGGGCGATCCGCAGCCGTCGATGGCGGTGCCGCTGATGCACGCGTTAGTGGCGGGTGGTGCCGACGTGATCGAATTGGGCGTGCCGTTTTCCGATCCGATGGCCGACGGCCCGGTGATTCAGCGCGCCAGTGAGCGTGCCTTGGCGCAGGGCGTGACATTAACGCAAATATTTGATTTTGTTAAAGAATTTAGAAAAACGAATCAGGCTACACCGGTCGTTCTGATGGGCTATGCCAATCCGATTGAAGCGATGGGAACGGAGCGCTTTGCCGATGCGGCAAAGGCTGCGGGCGTGGACGGTGTGTTGGTCGTCGACTATCCGCCCGAGGAAGCACACGCGCTGGTCAAGCTGCTCGATGCGCGTGCGCTCGATACTATTTTTCTGCTGTCGCCGACCACGCGCGATGCGCGGCTTAAACAAGTTGGCGAACTGGGCCGCGGTTACCTTTACTACGTGTCGCTCAAAGGCGTGACCGGCGCGGGCAACATCGATACGGTTGAAGTGGCGCGCCGCGTGAATCACATCAAGACGTTCACTCATTTACCGGTGGGCGTGGGCTTTGGCATACGCGACGCCGCGTCGGCGCAGCGCGTGGCGCGGGTGGCGGACGCGGTGGTGATCGGCAGCCGCCTGGTGCAGGAAATCGTTGATGCGGGCGCCGATGCGCCGGCGCGCGTGCAAGCCTTGCTCACCGGCATACGCGTGGCCATGGATGCCGTGCCGGAGAAGAACGTCGCATGAGTTGGCTGCGCAAACTGCTGCCGCCGAAAATCAGGCGTGATAGTGGTGGCCCCAAAAAGGCCGTGCCGGAGGGGCTGTGGAGCAAGTGCGACGCCTGCGAAACGGTGTTGTATCGCACGGATCTGGAAAAAAATCTGTATGTCTGTCCGAAATGCAGCCATCATAATCGCATCTCGGCGCGCGAGCGGCTCGATTGGTTGCTCGATCTCGAAGGCCGCTACGAAATCGGCGCCGAAGTGGTGCCGGTGGATACGCTCAAGTTCAAAGACAGCAAGCGTTATATCGACCGCATCGCTGAAGCGCGCGAGGCGACTGCCGAAGAAGATGCATTGATCGTGATGCAGGGCAGTATCAGCACCATACCCGTGGTTGCGGCCGCCTTTGAGTTCCGGTTTCTCGGTGGTTCGATGGGTTCAGTGGTGGGCGAGCGTTTTGTGCGCGGCGTGCAGGTGTGTCTGGATCAGCGGCTGCCGTTCATTTGTTTCACCGCCACCGGCGGCGCGCGCATGCAGGAAGGTGTGCTGTCGCTGATGCAAATGGCGAAAACCTGCGGCGCGGTGACGCAACTCGCGCAGGAAAAACTGCCGTTCATTTCGGTGTTGACCGATCCCACCATGGGCGGCGTGTCGGCGAGCTTCGCCATGATCGGCGATATCGTCGTCGCCGAACCCGGTGCGTTGATCGGCTTCGCCGGGCCGCGCGTGATCGAGCAGACGGTGCGTGAAAAATTGCCCGAAGGTTTTCAGCGCGCCGAGTTTCTGCTGGCGCACGGCGCCATCGACATGATCGTCGACCGGCGCCAGATGCGCGACAAACTCGCGCACCTCTTGGCGCTGTTGCTTAAGCTGCCGATCGCTGCATAAAAAATTGTTTAAAAACAAATACTTACGTATTTATAGGTGAACGGGAGCAGGTGCAGCGCCATGTCTGCCCAGTCTGATATATCACCGCATCCACAGTCGCTCGACGACTGGCTCGCGCATATCGAGCGCGTGCATCCGCAGTCGATCGCCATGGGTTTGGAGCGCGTGCGCGCGGTGAAGCACGCCATGGCGCTCAATCCCGCGTTTACCCTCATCATGGTCGGCGGCACCAACGGCAAAGGCTCGGCGTGCATGATGCTCGAAGCGATGCTGCATCACGCGGGCTACCAGGTCGCCTGTTACACCTCGCCGCATCTCCTACGCTACAACGAACGGGTACGCATTGGGCGCGAGATGGCC
>JAYUAH010000661.1:0-3338 GCA_043741415.1 Betaproteobacteria bacterium | reverse complement strand
CGCAACAGCCGGACATCATTATTGCCGACGAGCCCATCGCCAGCCTTGACCCCACCATCAGCGCGGAAATTCTGGAACTGCTGCGCGGCATTTGCCATAGCGATGGTGTCTCGGTAGTGTGCAGCCTGCACCAACTGAACTTTGCGACCGCCTACGCAGACCGCATCATCGGGCTGGCCGAGGGCCGATTGGTGGTTGATGTGCCGGTGGCACAATTCGATCAGGCGGCCGCTACGCAGCTCTACAGCGGTAAACGCGAATAATTTAATTGAGGATGGCACCATGAACCCCCTGACGGCCCACACGCACCAGCCCGATATCAGTTTCGACGGCGGTGATCTCGATTGTGGCAACGGTCTGTTATTGTTGATCCGCAAACACATTGATCCAATGGATCGCGGGCAACTACTGGAAGTCCGCTCCACTGAAATTTCAGTCGATGAAGACCTGCCCGCGTGGTGCCGCATGACCGGCAACGAGCTGGTGTCGTGGACCAAGGCCGGCAAGCAACGCAGTTTCCTGGTAAGTAAAGGCAAATTGGCTGAACGCAAGGCCGGCGCGGCAGCGCTCACCGCGGTGGCGCTACAGCCGCTGATCAAAGTCAGCATTCCCGTGAGCCTGCCGGCGCCCGCCGCAGCACCCAAGATCCAGCCGCTATCGGTGATGGGCATCGGCAGTTGGCCGCGTCCGCGCTGGATGGTGCAGGCCATCCACGAGCACATGGAAGGCCGGCTCGACGAAGCGGCGTTTCAGGCCACGGCTAACGACGCCGTGCAACTGTCGGTGAGTGCGCAACTGCGCGCGGGCGTCGATGTGGTGTCCGACGGCGAACAGCGCCGCGACAGCTATGCCAGTTTTGTCGGCGGCATTCTGGATAATTGCCAACTCATTCCCCTGACCGACTTGCTGCCGCTGGTCGATGATCCCGAAGAATTCGAGCGCGAATTGCGCGCGTTGGATGTGCCCGCCGGTGACGTGCGCCACCCGGCGGTGTTTGGCCCGCTGGGGCGCAGCAAACCGCTGGCGCTACACGAACTCCAATTCGTTAAAACACTGACCGATCGCCCGGTGAAAATAGCACTCCCCGGCCCCTACTTGCTGACGCGAACCATGTGGATGGAGTGCATCTCCGATCGTGCCTATGCCAACCGCGAAGACCTCGCCACCGACATCGTGCGCGTGCTGCGCGAGGAGTTGGCGTACCTGCTCGCCGGCGGTGCGGCCCTGGTGCAGTTTGACGAACCGGTATTGTCGGAAGTGGTGTTCAGCGGCGGTCAGAGTGCCAACAAACGCAGCTTTATGTGCGGGGCGCTCGGCGAGAAAAAAGACACGGCCTCCGAACTCGCGTTTGCCAGCGAACTGATTAACGCCGTGATCAAAGGCTTTCCGCGCGAGCGCGTGGCGCTGCACATGTGCCGCGGCAACTGGACGCCGGATGAATCCGCTGCGCTGGCCGGTGATTACACGCCGCTGGTGCCCACACTGGCGGGGCTGAAAGTCGGCACCTTGTTCCTGGAACTGTGCACGCCGCGCGCCGGTGAAATGGAAATCTTAAAATCCATCCCGCACGATATGCGCATCGGCATCGGTGTATGTAATCAAAAACATGCGCATGTTGAATCGGTCGATGAGGTTGTTGCCAAAGCCGAGCATGCCATCCAGCTATTCGGCAAAGAGCGCGTGTTGTTCACGCCAGATTGCGGCTTTGCCACCTTTGCCGACAACCCGATTGCATCGGACAAAGTAGCCGAAGCCAAATTGAGCGCAATGGCGCAGGCTGCCGCGTTGCTGCGCCGGCGCCACGGCATTCACTAACCGTGGCTGAAACGTCCCCGGCGCAAATGCTGCGCAAGCTGTGCCTGCTGGTGCTGCATGCAGGCACTACCGATGCGGCGGACTGCACAACGCCCATCATGCATGCGCTTACCGCCGACGCGATGGCATGCGAGGTTGAGGTGTATTTCATCGGTGCGAACGTGCGCCTGCTATCGGCGCAGATGCCGCACAGCGCCGTCAGTGATTTGCTCGGCGATGCCCATGCCAACGGCGTGCGCATTTACGCCTGCACCAGCGCGTGGAAGGCTCATGCAGCGGCAGGCGCCACGCTGGCACCGTGGTGCGCTGGCTTCGCCGGCGCAGCCACCTATCTCGGACGTGCCTTAGATCCTGCGTGGAGAGTCATAAGTTATTGATTTTAAACAATAATTTATATGACAAATAAATTATGGCACCGGTGCTCTATATGCCATCGTCAAGTGGCTGTCGCTGTTGGGTTACTGCTCACGATCCAATCTCCCCGCCGTCGAGCTTGGTAATCGCCACAACTGCAGAACGCGGCGGCATATTCTGATTGAAGTCCGGCCAGCGTGTGGAAGGCTTGTCGAAGGAGGAATCCTTCTCGTCGCCCGGGTGCTGTACCGATACAAACAGCGTTTTGCCGTCGGGCGTAAACGCCGGCCCGGTGCACTCGGCACCCCGCGGTGTGCTGAAAAAGCAGCGCGTTACGCCGCGCTGCCGGCCGCTGGTCTGCGCGGCGTAGAGGCTGTCGGCGAAGCCGGCCCAGTCTTCCTGCCCGTCGGTGGCAATCCAGATGCGGCCTTGGGGATCGAACGCGACATTGTCTGGCGCGGCTAGCCAGCCGGTGGGCGACACCTCTTGGCTGCCGTCACCATAACGCGCAGCGTGTTGCGGATTCTTGGGGTCGCCGCCGGAAATAAAAAATTCCCAGCGGCACGCGGTGGCCGTGTGATCCGCCTTGCCGTTCACGACGGGCGGCACGATCTCAATGATGTGGCCAAACTTGTTGGGGCCACGCGGATTCGCCGCATCGACCTGATCGGGCCTGCGATTTTCGTTATAGGTGAGCACCACATAGACATGGCCACTCAGCGGATTGACTTCCACATCCTCGGGCCTGTCCATCGGCGTGGCGCGCAGCAGATCGGCGGCGCGGCGCGCGTCGATCATCACGTCGCCCTGATTCGCAAAACCGTTGGCCGGGGTGAGCGGCCCCTGCGCGAACACCAACGGCAGCCAGCGCATGGTGCCGTCGGCTTCAAAGCGCGCGACATACAGGGTGCCGTTGTCGAGCAGATCACGATTTGCTTCGGGCTTCTGCGCGTTGAACGGTTCGCGTGTGACGAATTTGTAGACGTACTCCATGCGCTTGTCGTCGCCCGAATACACCGCAATGCGCCCGTCATGGCTGACGGTGGTGTTGGCGCATTCGTGATTGAAGCGGCCCAGTGCCGTGCGCTTCACCGCTACCGATTTCGGGTCGTAGGGATCAATTTCCACGATCCAGCCGAAGCGATTAGTTTCGTTCGGTTCCCGGTCGA
>JAYUAH010000660.1:0-7822 GCA_043741415.1 Betaproteobacteria bacterium | reverse complement strand
CCGTCGGGCTCGGCCTGCGTGGCCGTTTGCACACCGACGATGCCACCCACGCCGCCGCGATTGTCGATCACCACTTGCTGGCCGAATTGCTCGGTCATTTTCTGGCCCAGCGTGCGCGCCACCACGTCGGTGCCGCCGCCCGGTGAAAATGGCAGGATGAAGCGGATGGTCTTGGTGGGATACGCCTCTTCTGAGCCTGTCGAAGGGGCTTGCGCCGGCGCAGCGCTAACGGGCGGCAACGCCGCAGCCACAAGCGCTATTATCGAGATCAACGTTTTGATCATGCGTGCAGCCTCTATCGCTCCAGCAACGTGCATTTAAGCGGTTTTCCCCGTAAATGCATAGCCTGCCGCCAAAATGAATATCGCAGCGCGCAGGCCTTTTGCTTGCTAAGACAGGCCACTACGACCATACTACCGCGCTCAAATTAGTTGTCGGTTAGTCCCGCTCACCCGTTACGGGTTTTCTTGTCGGTCTTCCTCGATGGTCATTTGACACCGCGTCCAATTTTGGGTGCGGCCAAGCCTCACAGGAGATCGATATGGCTACGGGCACTGTTAAGTTTTTCAACCCCACCAAAGGTTTTGGTTTCATTTCCCCGCAAGACGGCTCGAAAGATATTTTCGTGCATATCTCGGCGGTGGAACGCGCGGGCATGCAGTCGCTCGCCGAAAACCAGCAAGTCTCGTTCGACGCAGAACGCGGCACGGATGGCCGTTACTCGGCCATCAATCTGAAAGCAGTCTAAGCGTTTCCGCCGGGCAGCCACGCTGGCTGCCCGGCGCTTGATTCGCACAACGTAATGGCGCTCGTCGGCGCGCGCGGCATCCGCTAAATGCCGACACCAGGAGATCGTACGTGGCTAAAGAAGAAATCGTTGAGTTTGAGGGCGTGGTGAACGAGGTGTTGCCCAACACCATATTTCGCGTAACCTTAATCAATGGTCACGAGGTCACGGCGTACGCGTCGGGCAAGATCCGCAAACACCGCATTCGCATACTCGCCGGTGACAAAGTCACGCTCGAAATGTCGCCCTATGACATGAGCAAAGGCCGCATCAGCTTCCGTCACAAAGACGAACGCGCAGTCCCCGCCCGCACCAACAAGCCCACGTTTTACCGGCGCTAGCGCCAGTTTTTCCAGGCACCGCGCTACTGCGCAGTCCAGCCGCCATCAATAACGAGGCTCGCTCCCGTCATCAGCGAGGCCGCGTCCGAGGCCACGTAGACCACCGATGCCGCCACTTCGTCGAGCTGCCCCAGGCGCCCGAGCGGAATACGCTCCATCACCCACTTGGCAAACTCCGGCTTGGCAAACATCGGCGCGGTCAGCGGCGTTTCGAGAAACGTCGGCGCGATGGAATTCACACGTATATTCTGCGGCGCGAGTTCGACCGCCAGCGCTTTGGTAAAACCTTCAATCGCGTGCTTGGTCAGGCAGTAAACCGTACGCGTCGGCGCGCCGACATGGCCCATCTGCGAGGTTATATTGATCACACTCGCCCCGCGTGATTTGCGGTCAGGGGCTTCCTGCATTTTTTTGACGGCGGCCTGCGCCGTGGTGAACATCGCGCGTATATTCAGATTCAGCACTTTGTCGAGATTCGCTTCACTGACATTCACAAACAACTCGGGAATATTCGTGCCCGCGTTGTTGACCAGCACATCCAGCGCGGGCAACGCCGCCACAGCACGGTTCACCGCCGCGGTATCGGTCACATCGCACACCAGTGCGTGAGCGCGTCCGCCGCCGGCTGTGATCTCAGTAACGGCAACGTCCAGTTCGCTGGCGGTGCGTGACATCAGCCATACCTCCGCACCTGCGTATGCGAGTGCGATGGCTGCGCTGCGGCCGATGCCGCGGCCAGCGCCTGCGACGAGCGCTACGCGGCCGTCGAGACAGAATTTGTGATTGATGCTGCCCGGCGTATTCATGCCACTACGCCTGCTTCGCGCCCAACCCCACGTTGCGCCCGCCATAGCGCCGCAACCGCAAATCAGCCTGCTCCTTGTGGCCCCAGAAGCGCTCGATCGCGCACAGCCTTGAGCAATAGTCGCCGATCACCACGCTCGCCTCGTTACTCACTTCCTGATAGGTGCACGTCTTCAGAAATTTGCCCACCCACAAGCCGCCGGTGTAACGCGCAGCTCCCATCGTGGGTAGGGTGTGATTGGTGCCGATCACTTTGTCACCATACGACACATTGGTTTGCGGGCCGAGAAAGAGCGCGCCGTAATTTTTCATGTGTTCCAGAAAATAACGCGGCTCGCGTGTGAGCACCTCCACGTGTTCGGCGGCTTGCAGGTCGGCTTCTTTCACCGCTTCGTCGATGGAATCCACCAATATGATTTCACCGTAATCGCGCCACGCCACGCCGGCCACATCGGCAGTCGGCAGCACTTTCAATTGACGTTCAATTTCGACAGGCAAAGCCTCGGCAATCTTGCGTGAAGTGGTGATCAGTATCGCCGGGCTGGTGGGGCCGTGTTCGGCTTGCCCCAGCAAATCCGTGGCTATCATTTCCACATCGGCGGTGTCATCGGCAATCACCAGAATCTCCGTCGGCCCGGCGAGCAGATCGATGCCCACACGCCCAAACAATTGGCGCTTGGCTTCAGCGACATACGCGTTACCGGGGCCGACCAGCATGTCCACCGCTGGAATCGTTGGCGTACCCACACCCATCGCCGCAATCGCCTGCACGCCGCCCAGCACGTAAATATCGTCCGCACCCGCCAGCACCATCGCCGCTATGGTTTCCGCGTGCGGCATGCCTTGATTCGGCGGCGTGCACGCGATCACGCGGCGCACGCCGGCCGTGCGCGCAGTAACGATGCTCATGTGCGCGGAGGCCACCATCGGGTAGCGCCCGCCGGGGACATAGCAGCCCACGCTGTCGACCGGAATATTCTTGTGACCCAACTTCACGCCGGGCAACGTCTCCACTTCGATGTCTTTTAACGCTGCGCGCTGGTGCTGGGCAAAGGTGCGGATTTGTGCCTGCGCGAATTTGATGTCGTCTATCGTGCTTTGCGCCACTTTCGCCATGATCGCATCCAACTCGGCTTGCGACAGCTTGAAGTTCGCCGGCGACCATTTATCGAATTGCTGCGACAGTTCACGCACGGCAACGTCGCCGCGCGCTTTGACGTCGGCGAGTATCGACTCAACCGTCTGCTTCACCTTGTGATCGAGAGCGTCGGTGACGTCCTGCGACAGGCGTTTTTTGAGAAATATAGCCATGCGATTCCTTGATTATCTGCTTCAATTAAGATGGAAATGATACCGCAATCAGCAGGTGCTTACTGCACCGTCACCGTGCGCCTTGACCACATGTGACACCGAGCCTACACTGCATCGCTTACGCCGTAACCAATTCTTGCCACATCTACAGGAGGGTTCGTGATGTTAAAAGTATCCGGGATTTCACTGCTGGCCCTGGGGCTGATCGCCCTGCCCGCATCCGCCGAAACCGCCCGCGTTTATGTCACCAACGCGGCCGGCGACAGCGTGCATGTCATCGACCCCGCCACCAACAAAGTCGTGCAAATCATCAAGGGTGTCGAGGCCGCACACGGCGTTGGTTTTTCACCGGACGGCAAACGCGTCTATATCAGCAACGAAGCCGAAGCCACACTCGATGTGTTCGAGCAAAAGTCCGGAAAGCTCATCAAAAAAATCCCCTTGAGTGGCCGCCCCAATAATATCGCGGTGACCAACGACGGCGGGCGCGTGGTGGTGGCGATCACCGAACCCGGCGCCATCGATATCATCGATACCGCGGCCCTATCGAAAAAGAACAGCATTGCGATGAATAGCCGCATGCACAACACCTATGTAACGCCCGACGGCAAATTCGCGGTGTCGGGTTCGGTGCGCGGCAAGTTTCTTAACGTTGTCGATCTCGCCACCGAGAAAACTGCATGGGAAATCAAGTTCGACGGCGGCGTGCGGCCGATCACCTACGATACCAACGCCGATGGTTCAACCAAGCGGCTGTTCGTGCAATTGTCCGGACTCGACGGTTTTGCGGTCGTGGATTTTGCGCAGCGCAAAGAGGTAGCGCGAATTCTGTTTCCCGACGAGCCCAAAGGTTATGGTGTTGCCGAAGGGCGTATCGGCGCGCAGGTGTATTCGCATGGCATCGGCGTCGCGCCGGATGGCAAAACCCTGTGGGTCAACAGCCACAAAGCAAATGCGGTATTCGTTTATTCGCTGCCGAATCTCGACCCGATCGGGCATGCTGCGCTGCCGGACCTTAAACTGCCGGGGCGCGATCCTATCGGTGCGATACCGGATTGGCTCACCTTCGCGCCCGACAGCAAAACGGTTTATGTGGGCAACTCCACCTTCAATTCGGTGAGCGCGATCGACATGAAAACCATGAAGGTGGTGGCGAAGATTCCCGTGGGACAAGTGCCGAAACGCATGAATACACTGGTGATGCGATAGTCACTTTCAGTAACGATAGCGCAAATAAAACGGCGGCCCGCAGGTCGCCGTTTTTATTTTCAGACAACTGCTACTACTTGAGTTTTTGTCCCTTCACCCATTGCTCCAACGTTTTCCACTCAGGCGTGTTCATGGAAGCAAACTGCCGGCCACCGGAATGGTAGGCGTAGCCGCCCGCTTCCGGCACCAGCGGGCGCATCAGCAGCAAACTCTTGGTGGGCTCACCGGGCACCACCAGGCGTGACGCGGTTTCAAAATTCTTGCGCGTTTGCTCTTCGGTGTAGGCCTTTTGTCCGTGGTCCATGTGCTCCAGCTTGAAAGCGTTGGTGGCCTCGGAGTGACACACATAACAGCGCACATGATTGTCGCGCTTGGTCAGGAATATGGGCTGCACCCTTGCCGTGAAAAAAGCATAGTCAAGCGTTGCCTCGGCGGCCGACGCAGAAAAAGTTTGCAGCGAAATAACCAGCACAGCCGAAGCTGCCAATATCGTCCGAACGATTTTCATAATGCCCCTCCCCTGAATGCACAATAGGCTTTGCTCACCCGCCACCCGCGCATGTTGAACCGAACGCGGCCAAAAAGCAAAATCGCGCGACTACCGTCTGATGCCGCCCTTTCGCACCACCTGCCGCCATTGTTCGAACGCCGCCGTGACCTCGGCGGCAAAGGCGCGTGGCGTGTAACTATCGGGCGCGGACTTTGCGGCCAGTTTAGTGCCGATCGCGCCGCCCGCCCCCGTTCGATTGTCGATGACAAATGGGTAGCCCCACGCCGCACTCATATGCGCGCCGGTGATGCGTGAGAGGCTGTCGACGCCGCCACCCGCACTGACGTTGACGATGACGCGCACGGGTCGCTGCGGATAATGCTGGGCGTGGGCGCTAAAAATTGCAGTGCCCGTAAGCGCAAGTATTACACTACGGGGATATTTCATAACTATTTGTTTTTAAACATTTTTTAGTCAGACTTTATTTTTGCCGCTTTGATCACCGCAGCGGTTTTGTCGTACTCATCGCGCAGCCTCGCCGCATATTGCTCCGGCGTATTCGGCGCTAATTCCACGCCCTTGCTCACCCAGGTTTCCTTGAGTTCGGGTGTGGCGAGAACGGCGGCAACCGTGGTGTTTATTTTGGCAACGATGTCGCGCGGTGTAGCCGCCGGCGCGAGCAGGCCTTCCGACCCCACAATCGCATAGCCCGGCAACGCGGCTTCAGCAATCGTCGGCACCCCGGGCAACAGGCTGCTGCGTTTGCTGCCGGTTAACCCCAGCGCACGCAACCTCCCATTGCGGATGTATTGCAGCACGGCGGGTATATGCACAAACATCATGTCGGCACGGCCTGCGATCAAATCCACAATCGCCGGTGGACTGCCTTTATACGGCACGTGCCACATATCAATGCCCGCGCGCAGCTTGAACAACTCGCCCGACAAATGAAAATTGCTGCCCACGCCCGATGACACAAAACTCAGCGCACGCGGCGCAGTCTTTGCCACCGCAATCAACTCCTTCACGGTTTTCGCCGGCACCGACGGGTGCACCACCAGCACAAAGGTATACGACGACACTTGGATCACCGGCGCCAGATGGCGCAACGTGTCCCAAGCGCCGCCTTTGGCATTCAACTGCGGACTCAGCGTGATAAAGCCGCCCGGCTGCAACAACAAGGTGTAGCCGTCCGCAGGCGCCTTCGCCACAATCTCGTTGGCCAGCATGCCGGCGAGACCGGGGCGGTTGTCCACCAATACGGGTTGGCCCCATACCTCAGTCAGCTTCGGCCCCAGTTGCCGCGCGGTAATGTCGGATCCACCACCTGCGGCCGAGCCGGTGACAAGGCGTATCAACTTCGATGGATACTGCGCGTGCGCGGCGCCCACCCCGGCAACCGCGAGTAAGCAAAACCACCGCACGCTACTTGCCCGCCACGCTGCGCTTCAACAAATCAACATACTGCCGTGCACCACGCGCCAAAAACGCGTTGGCATGCACATTCAGCCAGCGCACGCCCTTGTCGATAAACACCGGCATGCGTTCCTCCCAGTTAGTCAGCACATTGAGCGCCACATGCTTGCCGCCACTGACGATGCGCGCAATGGCATCATCGACGAGTTTCACCACCTCGGCGTGCTCCGGCTCACCCGCATGCCCGGCTGCCAGCGCCACATCGTTGACGCCGATGTTCACCACATCCACACCGGCAACCGCGACGATTTCGTCGAGCCGTGCAATCGCCTGCGGTGTTTCCACCATCACGATCACGAACTTATCGGCGTAATCTTGCGGTCGCGCATAGCGCACGATGTCCACCACGCGCTGCGCGTCCGCGGCGTTCTCCACATGCGGAAACGCCATGCCATCGAGTCCGCAATCAAAGTAACGCACAATCAAGCCCGGATCGTTCGACCACGCCCGCGCCATCGACGCAATGCCCGCGAGATGCGCGGCGCGCGTCATTTCTTCAATGCGCTCGAAGTCGTAACTCATGCGTTCGCCATCGAGAAAACACACGTCGAGCCCAAAGCCCGCGAGATACTCCACCAAGCGCGGCGACTGAAAATCCGGATTGACCATGGTGATCACACCGCCCGCCGCGAGCTTTTGCCGAATGGTTTTCGTAATCGCATTCATATGCGTAAGTATTTGATTTTAAACAATATTTTATTCGGCACGAATACCAGCTTCGCGGATTACTTTGGCCCAGCGCGCACTGTCCGCGCGGATGAACGCAGCGAATTGCTCGAGCGGCATGTCGTCCGCCGCCGCACCGTCTTTTATCATACGTTCACGCACATCGGGCCGCGCCACTGCACGCGTGATGTCGCCATGCAGATGCGTCACCAAATCTTTGGGCAACGCAGAAGGCCCAAAGAAACCATACCACGTATTCATCTGATAGCCGGGCACACCGGCCTCTGCGACCGTGGGCAAATCAGCAACTGCTGGCGAGCGCGCGGCAGTGGAAACCGCCAGCGCACGCAGCCGCTGCGCCTTGATATGCGGCAGCGTGGCCGAGGTCGACGCAAACGTGAGATCGATTTCGCCGCCGAGTAAGGCCACCACGCTGGGCCCCACACCCTTGAACGGCACATGCGTCATGCGCACGCCCGCCAGTGATTTGAACAGCTCGCACGCCAAATGCGCAGGTGAGCCGCTGCCGCCGGAGCCGTGATTGAGTTGGCCGGGACGCGCGCGCGCCAACGCCACCAGTTCCTTCACCGTTTTAACCGGCACCGAGGGATGCGTCACCAGCAGCAAGCCGGTGCTCATCATATAAGGGCACCTCTAAAAATTCGCCCCGATTCGATAATATCAGTAAGCGGCCAAGCGAACTGAAACGTTAAACGCGAAGGCACACCAAAACGCGAG
>JAYUAH010000659.1:0-17357 GCA_043741415.1 Betaproteobacteria bacterium | reverse complement strand
ATGGCCTTGGAGTCGATTACGCGCATGACGTTCGGTGGGTTGTTCGAAGTCGTCCTCGGTGGTGAAATCATCTACACCGACGCCAAAGCAGAATTTCTGATGAGCGGCACGCTCTACGATATGCGCGCCGCGGCGCCGCGTAACGTCACACAGGAAACGCAGCAAAAAGTAGCGGCCAAAACCATCACCACCGCGCACGATGCGGCGATCAAGATGGTGCGCGGCAACGGCAAGCGCGTGCTGTACACGTTTGAAGACCCGAACTGCGGCTATTGCAAACAGCTTTACAAAGAGCTGGCGAAAATGAACGACGTGACGGTGTATACGTTTTTGCTGCCCATCCTGTCGCCGGATTCCGCGGACAAAGCGCGCGCCATCTGGTGTGCAAAAGATCAAGCCAAAGCCTGGGATCAAATGATGACCAAGGGCACGTTGAGCGAGGTTTCGAAGCCATGCACTGCGCCGCTGGAAAAAGTGGGCACCATGGCGCAACACCTGAATATCCGCGGTACGCCCGCGATCTATCTCGCCAACGGCCAGCAACTCGGCGGCTACGTGCCGCTGGCGCAGATCGAACAGGCGTTCGCCAAATAGTAGGTGACGTTTGATACCAATTCCATTTCATCAGATCAATAATTATTCGTCATTTTCCCAATGAAAATTGTCAGCTCATTGATGAGCTATTGAAATAGAAATAGAATGAGACGCGTGTGATCGACCGTACCCAGCGCAGGTTGGGGTTGGCGCTGGCCGCCTCGGCGCTACTGCACCTGTGGCTGGCGCACACCGCAGATAGCCCCGGCGCGCGGCGCGTGAGCGTGGCCGGTGGCGCACCGCTACGCGCGACCTTGGCCGCACCTGAGATCGACGGGTCTGCGCCAAACATTGAGCCACGCACCACGCCGCCATCGCAACCTGCGACGGCTGATGTCGCGCATGCGCCACGCGCTGTGGCCGCTGCTGCAGCACCGTCTGCCGCCGCGCGTGCGCTTGAACCGCGTGCTGCGGTGACGACGGACGGCAATGCAGCCGTCACCCAGCCCAGCGATCCCACGTATTACGCCGCACGCAGTCTCGACGTTTTTCCCAAAGCCATCACCGCACTCGCATTGGGCGCAGAGACTGGCGCCGCAAACGTGCGCGCTACCGTGCTCATCGACGAATTCGGCCACGTCAACGACGTGCGTGCCATCGAAGCCGGCAGCGCCGACATCGAAAACGCTGCGCGTGAGTTGCTATTGCGCACGCGCTTCACGCCGGCGAGCAAGGATGGGCGTATGGTCAAAGCGCAGGTGCTGGTCAGTCTTGAATGACGAGGCCGCGATGAACGTCGCGTTAAACCATACCATCGTCTGGTGTTCGGACAAGGTTCGATCGGCGAATTTTCTGGTGCAGGTGCTGGGGCTGCCGCCGCCCGTGCCTTTCATGCATTTTCTGGTGGTTAAACTCGATAATGAAGTGTCGCTCGACTATTACGAGAAAGCGGGCGCCATCGCCAAGCAGCACTATGCGTTCCTGGTGGGCGACCATGATTTTGATGCCGCATTCGCGAGAATCAACGAGGCGCGCCTGAACTATTGGGCTGATCCGGCGCGATCACAGGCCAACGAAATCAATCATCATTTTGGCGGGCGCGGATTTTATTTCGAGGATCCGGACGGGCATTTGCTGGAGATTATTACGCGGCCGTACGCTGTCGGTTCGTAATCTATACTTTTTATAAGTATTTGATTTTAAATAATATTTTACGCTACGGCAAAGCCGCTGCGTGCCCTGCCGGCAACAGTACCCACATGCGCAATGCCTGTTGCATACGTCCGGCTTCGCGTGCGGCCTGCTCGCCCGCACCCCAGAAAAAATCCGCACGCACGGTGCCGCGTATGGCGCCGCCGATATCCTGCGCCAGCATCAGGCGCTGCAGCGGCTTTGCGGTGTTCGGCCAGGTGGTGGCGATGTGCACCGGCGCACCCATTGGCACGTAGCGTGCATCGACGGCGATACTGCGTTGGGGTGTAAGCGGCACGCCCATTGAGCCCGGCGGCGCGCTGTCGGCGCCCGACAGTTCACGAAAGAACACGTAGCGCGGATTCTGATTGAGCAGCTCGCTGAGTTTGGCGGGATTCGCCTTCCCCCACGCTCTGATACCTTGCATCGAGGCGTTATCTTTGGTGAGGTCGCCGCGCTCGATCAGCACACGCCCGATCGAGCGGTACGGGTGGCCGTTGTGACCCGCAAAGCCCACGCGCATCACACCGCCTTCTTCAAGATCAATGCGGCCCGACCCTTGCACTTGCAAAAAAAACAAATCGATGACGTCGTCAACCCACGCGATTTCCTGGCCGCGCAAAGAGGCGGCATCGCCCTCGATGGCGGCGCGTGTGTGGTACGGCACCACGCGCTTGCCGTCGAGGCGCACGCGCGGCGCCGTAGATTTTAATTCCGGCGCGAGTTCGCCGAGGTCCAGCTCCAGCAGATCGGCGGGCAGCCCATACACCGGGTACTTGTGGCGCGCAGACGGTTTGCGGCTGCCGCGCAACGTGGGTTCGTAATAACCGGTGATGAAGCCTTCCGCCGAGCCCTCGGCACTGACGACGCGATACGGCGTGAAATAACTTTCGAAAAACTGTTTTGCGGCGGCGCGGCCTTTCACCGCGGGTGCGGCGTCGCAGAGGTCGCGCCACACGGCTTGTTTGCCCAGCACGCGGCAGCTCAACAGCAGCGCGGGCAGCGCTTCGGCGTGGTTGTCTTGTGCCCACCCGGGCAGATCAGTCCACGCGGCGCGCGTGAGCGTGCGTGCGGCCTCTTGCGGCGGTTCGGCTTTGGGGGCGACCGGTGCTGGCGCTACCGTGGGTGTTGCATCGGCACTGGCGGGTTCAGGCGCGGTCTCTTTTGCAGCGGTCGCAGCGGGAGGCGCCGCAGGTTGCGGCTTAGCGGGTCGCGGCGCGGGCGTGTTGCAGGCGCTGGCCGTTGCGATCAGCAGGAGCGCCAGCAGGCGTTGACGAAATTGGATTTTTCGCGCCGAATCATTCATGATGGTGCGACAGTATAAAGGCAACAAACGTTATGGAAATCTTGGGTTGGTTTTTGGTGGAAGCGCTCTCGGCCACCGCGCTGCTGGTGCTGGTAGTGTGGTGGACGTGGCCGCGGGCGCCTAAAAAACCCGATAAACCCGATGGCGATGCATCACACCAACAACCGAAGTAACACGTAGCACCGCAACTTAGTGCAGCACGCGCGGCATCGACAGCGTGAACTGCGGTATCTCCACATCAAACTGCGTGCCGTCGTCCGCCACCATTTGGTAGCTGCCGCGCATGGTGCCCACCGGTGTGGCGATGGCCGAGCCGCTGGTGTATTCAAAACTTTCGCCGGGGCGTAAATGCGGTTGTTCGCCGACCACACCTTTGCCGCGCACTTCCTGCACTTTGTCGGTGGCGTCGGTGATGATCCAGTGGCGGCTCACCAACTGCGCCGCGGCGCCGCCGGTGTTGGTAATGGTGATGGTGTAGGCGAATACATAACGGTCGTTCGCCGGATCGGATTGTTCGGCGATGTACACCGTGCGCGTTTTAACGCTGATGTCGTGGGGTTTGGTCGTCATAATTGGCGCTGAATTGTGGTGCTGAATTGTGGTGCTGAAATTAACGGCGTAGTATACGCAAGCTCGCGGCGAAACGGGTACAATATCAACATGAATTTTCGCATCGCACCCAGCATATTGTCGGCGGATTTCGCGCGTCTGGGCGACGAGGTGAAAGCCGTGGTGGCGGCCGGCGCCGATATCATTCACTTCGACGTGATGGACAATCACTACGTGCCGAATCTGACCATCGGCCCGCTGGTGTGCGCGGCGATACGCCCGCACGTTAAGGTGCCGATCGATGTGCACCTGATGGTGAAGCCGGTAGATCGCATCGTGCCGGATTTTGCCAAGGCCGGCGCCAATATTATTTCGTTTCATCCCGAGGCCTCGGCGCATATCGATCGCACCATCGGCTTGATTCATGACAGCGGTTGCAAGGCGGGCCTCGCGTTTAATCCGGCCACACCCTTGCATTACCTCGATCACGTGCTCGACAAACTTGATCTGGTGCTGATCATGTCGGTGAACCCAGGCTTCGGCGGACAATCGTTTATTCCCGAAGCACTGGCCAAGCTGCGCGCGGTGCGCCAAAAAATTGATGCTAGCGGCCGCGACATTTGGCTTGAAGTCGATGGCGGTGTAAAGATTGATAACATCGCTGACATCGCGCGCGCCGGCGCCGATACCTTTGTTGCCGGCTCGGCCATCTTTGGTACCCCGGATTACCCCGCTACTATCAACGCCATGCGTAGCGCGCTCGCGGCAGGCTAAAATTTTTGGAGTTCGTTTTGAAGTTCACCCCACCGTTGCGCGTTAAGGCCGTGATGATTGATCTCGACGGCACCTTGCTCGATACCATTCCTGATTTGGCGGTCGCCGCCAATCTGATGCTGACGGAAATGAGTATGCCCGCGTTGCCCGAGGCGACCATCCGCAACTTCGTCGGCAAAGGCATCAACAACCTGATCGAGCGCACGTTGACCGGCAGCATGGACGGCAAGCCCGATGCCGCATTGTTTGAAGCGGCGCTGCCGATTTACGAACGCAGTTATCGTGCAGTGAACGGCAAGCACACCACCATTTATCCCGGCGTCAAAGAAGGCCTCGATCTCTTGCGCGCGCAGGGGTTTCCGCTGGTGTGTGTGACCAACAAATCCGAGCGTTTCACCCTGCCGCTGCTCGATCACGTTGCGCTCTCCGGTTATTTTGTCAGCGTGGTGGCGGGCGACACGCTGCCGCAAAAAAAACCCGATCCCGCGCCGTTGTTGCATGCGTGCAAGCAACTCAACGTAGCGCCCAATGAAATGCTGATGATCGGCGATTCGATGAACGACGCGCAGGCTGCCCGCGCGGCGGGCTGCCCGATTTTTTGCGTGACCTACGGCTACAACGAGGGCCACGACGTGCAAACGTTGGATGTTGATGCTATAGTTGAGTCGCTGGTTGAAGCTAACCATTTGATTTTAAAGAAAATTTAGTTAACACTCGTCATGGGTTCGAAAAACGCATATTCAGATCCTGCAGGGCAACGTTGGCGTCGCTGGCGGCGCTGATTGTTGGTTCCTGTTTGTTTCTATTGGCCGCGCATCTCACAGCGCGCGGCGCTGAATAAACTGTTTTTCGTACGGAGCAACTCATGACTGAAACTGAATTCAACCGGCTCGCCCTCGCGGGCTACAACCGGGTGCCCGTGGTGCTCGAGACCTTTGCCGATCTCGATACGCCGCTGTCGATTTACCTCAAGCTCGCCAACAAACCGTATACCTATTTGCTCGAATCCGTGGTCGGCGGCGAACGTTTCGGGCGCTATTCTTTCATCGGACTGGCGGCGCACAAGCGCATTGAAGTGCGCGGCTACCAGTGTACCGAGTATGCGGGCGCCACGATTACCCAGCAGAGCACCGTCGACGATCCGCTGGATTACGTCGAGCGCTATCTCGCGCGATACCAAGTGGCGAAAGTCGACAGCATCGCCAAGCTGCCGCGTTTTTGCGGCGGACTGGTGGGCTATTTCGGCTATGACACCGTGCGTTACGTCGAGAAAAAACTTGCGCACTCGCAAAAGCCCGATCAACTCGGCACACCCGATATCGCGCTGCTGGTGTCGGAAGAAATCGCGATTGTCGACAACCTCTCGGGCAAACTGTATCTGGTGGTGTACGCCGAGCCCGGCACGCCGGATGCACTGGCGCGGGCGCGCGCACGCCTGGCGGAATTGCTGAAAAAACTGCGCGAGCCGGTAGTGATTCCGCCCGCCCGCGTGGCGGTGTCGGCGCCGGCGGTATCGGGCTTCGGCCGCGAGGCGTATCACGCGGCGGTGGAGTGCGCGAAAAAATACATTTTCGAAGGCGACATCATGCAAGTGGTGCCGTCGCAGCGCATGTCCAAACCGCTGCGCGCGACACCGCTGGCGCTCTACCGTGCGCTACGTACGCTGAACCCGTCGCCGTACATGTTTTATTTCGACTTCGACGATTTTCATGTGGTCGGCGCATCGCCGGAAATCCTCGCGCGTCTGGAAGATGATGTGGTGACCGTGCGGCCCATCGCCGGCACGCGCAAACGCGGCGCCACCCCCGAAGAAGACAAAGCGCTGGCCGAAGAATTACTCGCTGATCCGAAAGAGCGTGCCGAACACATCATGCTGATGGATCTCGGCCGCAACGACGCCGGGCGCGTGGCGCAAATCGGCACGGTGCAGGTCACCGAGCAAATGGTGATCGAACGTTATTCGCATGTCATGCACATCGTGTCGAATGTTGAAGGCAAACTCAAGCCCGGCCTCGGCGCGATTGATGTGCTGCGCGCTACGTTTCCGGCAGGCACGGTGTCGGGTGCGCCCAAAGTGCGCGCGATGGAAATCATTGACGAACTGGAACCGGTAAAGCGCGGCATCTACGCGGGTGCTGTGGGTTATCTCGGCTTCGACGGCAACATGGATGTGGCGATTGCGCTGCGCACCGGCGTGGTGAAAGACGGCGTGCTGTATGCGCAGGCGGGCGGCGGCGTGGTGGCCGATTCCGAGCCCGAAGCCGAATGGCAGGAAACGCAGAACAAGGCGCGCGCGCTGTTGCGCGCAGCGGAAATCGCCGAAGCCGGGCTCGATAGTAATATTTAAAATATTGTTTAAAATCAAATACTTATGTAATTTCGTAAACTGTTCCATTGATGGCCCATTCCGATTAGCCGACGTTTAAGATGATGGGTATAGTGCTAGTGGGAAATAGGAACGGCCGGCTTAAATCCAAGTGGCATCGCGGACTGATTTGGCATGAGGCCGGCTGGCCAAACGAAGGATCGAAGAGCATATGAAGCCCACAAATCGTCCGCATAGCGAGGCCGCTTCAGCGAACATCACCCAGCGGATTGAAGCGCTGGGGGATTGGCGAGGAGAGACCCTCGCGCTTGTCCGTCAGCTCATCCACGATGCCGACCCCGACATCCAGGAGGAGTGGAAATGGGTAAAGCCGAAGAGCCCCGGAACCGCCGTCTGGTCCCATGACGGCATCGTTTGTACCGGAGAATCGTACCAGCAGGTGGTGAAACTCACCTTCGCTCGCGGAGCCTCGATCAAAGACCCGAAGAAGCTCTTCAACGCCAGCCTGGAAGGGAACACGCGTCGCGCGATCGACCTCCGCGAAGGGGAGAAGATCAACGAGGCAGCGTTCAAGCAACTCATCCGCGCCGCTGTGGCGGCCAACGCCGCAGCGCTCGCTCAACGGGCCGCTAAGAAGAAGTCAGCTTGATTGCTTTAATGCGGTCGTTGGTCAAGCGCCGTGGCGGGTCGTTGGTAGCGGCTACGCCTACAGCGTCGGGCTTTTGAATTCTCCACCCATTGCAACTTGCGCCCACGGCCCCAGTTGCGCATCGGTGCTGAAGGTAATGTGTCCCGCCGCGGCGTGCTGGTCGCGATATAACCGCTGCATTACGCTGCTGTCATAAATGCCGTTGGCGCCGAGCATTTCGTAGAGCGTGTCGACGGCTTCGCCCAGTAACTTCATGCCCATGGCGGCGTTGCGCTTGTAGCGCAGCTTGGTTTGCAGGTCGAGCTTGCCGCCGGCACGGTAGAGGTTGTGGGCTTCGATGCAATCGTTGCGCAGCCACACGCGCACCGCGTCGATTTTTGCGCCGGCGCCGCCTACACGCAGTTGCACCGTCTGAAAGTCACGCATTTTTGCACCGGTGTAGGCGGTGCTGCGCTGCTTCACCAACTCGGTGGTTTGTTCCAGCATGTTGATGGCGTTGCCCACCATCGCACCCGCGATGCAATGGCCGCCGAGCGAAGGGGTGGGTACTTTGAAGGTCGAATTGGTGTGCACTTTAAGGCCCGGAAATTCGTGCGCCGGGTTGGCCACATGCATGGACACCACGCGATGCTCTGGCACAAATACGTTGGTGCAAGTCACGGTGCGGCTGCCGGTACCACGCATGCCTAGCGTTTGCCAGTCGTCGATCACCGTGCAATCGTCGAGCGACACTTGGCACATGCACCAGTCGATGGGTTTGCCGGCGTCGTCTTTGACAATACACGCGAGTTGTTCCCAGCGTGAGTGATCAACGCCCGACGAAAATCCCCATTTGCCGGAAATTTCCACACCGCCATTGACGCGCTTTCCACTGCCCTGAATAAACGCGATGCCGGAGGCAATCAATACGTCGGGATCAGCGCCCCAGATTTCTTCGTGCGCGCCCTGGGGCCACTGCACCAGCCCGCGATGATGCGAGCCGAGATTGGCCACCACCCACGCGGTCGAGGCATCGCCGCGGCCGAGCATTTCGGGAATGTCGAAGTAGGATACAAAATCGAGCTCCATGCCGCCCCAAACCTTGGGTTGCAAATAGCGGAACAGGCCGTTCTCGTGCAATGCGTTGACGACTTCCGGCACCAGCTTGGTGGCTTTTTCATTGGCCGCCGCGTGCTGGCGCAAAACCGGAATCAGTGCGCGCGCGCGTTCGATCGCCTCGTC
Organism: Betaproteobacteria bacterium; assembly: GCA_043741415.1. Classification (GTDB taxonomy): domain Bacteria; phylum Pseudomonadota; class Gammaproteobacteria; order Burkholderiales; family SG8-41; genus UBA5216. The sequence goes on along the minus strand of JAYUAH010000659.1, from coordinate 8,807 downwards.
GTAGCCGACCATGGAAAAATCACGGTGTTTCATTTCGGGTGCATTCATGATGGACGGCATCATAGCGGGTGCTCTGCAAGTGCTCAATCGCAGTATCACATGGTGGTTGCGTATTTGAGTAACTTATTCCGGTTTAATGCCCGCATCTTTCGCGACCTTGGCCCACTTGTCGCGTCCGTCACGGATTTGCGCCGCGAATTCTTCGGGGCTGTTGCCGATGATGTCGGTGCCTAAATCGAAAAAGCGCTTTTGCACATCCGGCTGCTTCAATGCGGCAACGATTTCCGCATGCAGACGCGTGACGATGTCGCGCGGCGTGCCGGCGGGTGCGAGCACGCCGTACCACGAACCGGCTTCGAAATCTTTGAGTTCAAGTTCGTTAAGCGTCGGCACGTCCTTGTTTTGTTGCAGGCGCTTGGGCGCGGCCAGCCCCAGCGCGCGTACGCGGCCTGATTGTATTTTTGCTCAGCGGCTGTGCCAGTACGCGCCCGATGATGTCGGAGCCGGCGCCGGGCGAACCGGGCAAAATAATGCACACCACGCGCGTGGGCCACACTTTGGCGGCGCCACTTTGCGCGAGTGCGGCTTCGCCGGCCAGCGACGTAGCCACGGCAATAAGCGCAGCCACTACAATATCTGTCGTACGTAACGATTTCATGATTGAAGATTCCCGGTGCGGCCCGCGTGACAAACCGTGCCATGGTATAGGGGCGTGCCCGATACCGGCAAGGCCGCACGGCGATGCGCCAAAACGGCAACGCCCGTGTTTTAATTAGCGCTGGATGTTGGTAGAATCTCTAGGTTTTCGATGCTAACCTACTGAAAGTATCGTGTATTTTCGTGCATACTTGTGTATCCAACTTGTGTATCCACAATGCATTCCCCAATTTGGGAGAGCCTAACGCAATGATCTCGTTCACCGTACGCTCCCTCGTCCGCGTTGCCGGGTTGGCCTTGGCGTTGTTGATGGCGCCCGCCCATGCCCAGACCGATGAGTTGCAAGACGTCAATCAAATGCTCAAGCTGGGTCAGTTTGACCAGGCCTTGACGCGGGTTAACAGCTACCTCGCCAGCCGTCCCAAAGATGCGCGCGGACGTTTTCTCATGGGCCTGATCCTGGCGGAGCAAAACAAGCCCAACGACGCGATTAAGGTGTTCTCCGATCTGACGCAGGATTTCCCCGATCTGCCGGGGCCGTATAACAACCTCGCGGTGCTCTACGCCGCACAGGGCCAGTACGACAAAGCGCGCGGTGCACTCGAACAGGCGATCCGCACGCACCCCAGCTACGCCACCGCGCATGAAAATCTCGGCGACATCTATGCCAAGATGGCGAGCCAGGCCTATGACAAAGCGTTACAACTGGATAAGAGCAACACCACCGCGCAATCCAAGCTCAACATGATTCGCGATTTGTTCCCGTCCGATCCGCGCAGCGCCAAAGTGGCGGCCGGCAAGGTGGAGCCGGCCAAGGTGGCGGTTGCGCCGCCCGCGGCGTACGATCCGACGAAGCCCGCCGCCGCACCGACCACAGCGCCCGCCGCCGCGAAGCCGGTGGCCGTGACCCGTGAACCGGACCCGGCGGCCAAGCCGCTCGCCAGGCGCGATGCGGAAGAAGTCGTGGCTTCGGTCAGCGCCTGGGCGAAATCCTGGTCGGACAATGACGTGCCGGGCTATCTCGGTGCCTATGCGGCGGATTTTCGCACGCCGAAGGGCGAGCCCCGCGCCGCGTGGGAAGCCGAGCGCCGCGCGCGCATTGCCAAGCCGCGCAAAATTCAGGTGACGGTGGTAGCGCCTAAAGTGCAATTCGAAGACGACAACCGCGCCACTGTGAGTTTTACGCAGAACTACCAGTCCGACGTTCTAAAAGGCACCAGCCTCAAGGTGCTGATGATGCAGAGGGCCGGAGATAAATGGCTGATTCAACAAGAACGAAGCGGCGGTTGACGGGGCGCGCGTCCGTCCTCGCCATCACCTTGCTGGTGGTGGTGGCAGGGGCCGCTGCGTTCTTCGTGAGTGACCGACCGCATTTGTCCGCGGCTTTTCTGCCGGTTAATTTTACGAAAGGCGTCAGCAACACTGGCGCTGCCACGGGTGCCAGCCGCCAACCGTTAGCCGAACCTGCGGAAGCGCTGCTGGTCAAAACGCTCGCTGAAATCAGCAACAAGCGCATGGACAGCGCGCTGACCGAGATCGACAAAGTTATCGGTGCCTATCCCAACTTTCGTCTGGCGCACCTGATCAAGGGTGATCTGTTGCTAGCGCGCGCACGGCCGTTGAGTGTCATGGGTAACGTCAGCGACGCGCCGCAGGAACAACTCGACGACTTGCGCGACGAAGCGCGCGCGCGCCTCACGCGCCAGCACAGCGAACGGCCCAAAGACCAAGTGCCGCGCTATCTGGTGCAAATGCCCGCCGAACAGCGCCATGCGCTGGTGGTGGATACGGCGAAATCCACGCTCTATGTGTTCGAGAACAAAGACGGTGAGGCGCGTTATGTCACCGACTACTACGTCACCATCGGCAAGCAGGGCATGGACAAGTTTCGCGAGGGCGACAACAAAACGCCGCTGGGCGTCTACAACATCACCGGCAGCATTTCGCGCGAAATGTTGAACAATAAATACGGCAAATTGGCAGAGCAGTACGGCGTCGGCGCGCTGCCGATCAGCTACCCCAATGAGTGGGATCGCCGCGGTGGACGCAATGGCCACGGCATCTGGCTGCACGGCGTGCCGTTCGACACCTACAGCCGCCCGCCGCGCGCGAGCAACGGCTGTGTGGCGCTCACCAACGAAGACTTCATGGCGCTTACCAAAAGCGTGCAGGTAGGGGTGACGCCGGTGATTATCGCCAACGGCATTGATTGGGCGAGCGCGGATGCCGCACGCACGCTGCGGCATGATCTTGTGCAAGCCGTCGAAAGCTGGCGCAACGATTGGGAAAGCCTCAACACCGCGAACTACCTGAAGCATTATTCGCCGAAATTCTCCAATGGCGCGCAGAGCTTGGGTGCGTGGACCGAACACAAGCAGCGGGTCAATGCCGGCAAGACCTGGCTCAAAGTGAAGCTCGATAACGTCAGCATATTCGTCTATCCGGGCGCCGGCGATCTGGCGGTGGTGACCTACGACCAGGATTACACCAGCAACAACCTCGCCGGCCAGTCGCGCAAACGCCAGTATTGGCAAAAAGAATCCGGCGGCTGGAAAATCGTCTACGAAGGCCTGGCGTCCGCCACCTAGAGCCGGTCGCGTATAATCGCAGGCCGTTCCATAGCTTGTGTTTGCCGTTGCGATTTCACCCATGCTGCTGGTCATAGATAACTACGATTCGTTTACCTACAATCTCGTGCAGTATTTCGGCGAGTTGGGTGAGGACGTTCAGGTATTTCGCAACGACGACATCACGCTCGAAGGCGTGGAACGCTTAAGTCCTGCGCGCATTGTGGTGTCGCCGGGGCCGTGTACGCCGAATGAAGCGGGCATTTCGGTGCCGGCCATTCAGCACTTCGCCGGCAAGGTGCCGATTCTCGGCGTGTGTCTCGGGCACCAGAGCATCGGTCAGGCGTTCGGCGGCAAGATTGTGCATGCCAAGCAACTGATGCACGGCAAAACGTCAGTGATCCATCACGAAAACAACAGCGTGTTCCGCGGTCTGCCGGCGGATTTTCAGGCGACGCGTTATCACTCGCTGGTGATCGAGCGCGAGAGTTTGCCCGCGTGCCTGGAAGTGACCGCGTGGACCGATGACGGCGAGATCATGGGCGTGCGCCACAAAACGTTGCCGATTGAAGGCGTGCAGTTTCATCCTGAGTCGATACTCACCGAGCATGGCCACGCCATGCTTAAAAATTTTCTTGAGAGCAAGGTATGACCCCGCAAGAAGCGCTGGTACGCATCGTCGAACATCGTGAAATTTTCCGCGAGGAAATGCTCTCGTTGATGCGTCAAATCATGCGCGGCGAAGTGTCCGCCACGTTGATTGCCGCCATCATCACGGGGCTACGCGTAAAAAAAGAAACCATCGGCGAAATTTCCGCCGCGGCGGAAGTGATGCGCGAATTTGCCACCAAGGTGCCGGTGCCCGACACACCGAATTTGATCGACACCTGCGGCACCGGCGGCGATGCGGCGCACACGTTTAATATTTCCACGGCGGCGATGTTCGTAGCCGCTGCGGCAGGCGCCAAAGTGGCGAAGCACGGCGGCCGCTCGGTGTCGAGCAAATGCGGCAGCGCGGATGTGCTTGAGGCCTTGGGCGCGAATATTAATTTGCCACCCGATCAGGTGGCGCAATCGATTCACGAGGTGGGTGTAGGTTTCATGTTCGCACCCAATCATCACAGCGCCATGAAGTATGCCGCGCCCGTACGCCGCGAGCTGGGCGTGAAAACGCTGTTCAATATTTTGGGCCCGCTGACCAATCCGGCGGGCGCCAAGCAGCAGGTGATGGGCGTGTTTCATCCCGACCTCGTGGGCCTGCAGGCACGCGTGCTGCAACGGTTGGGTAGTCGCCGCGTGATGATCGTACACGGTCGTGAAGGGCTGGACGAAATCTCGTTGTGCGGCCCGACGATGATCGGCGAACTCAAAGGCGGCGAGGTGCGTGAATACGAAGTGCAGCCGGCGGATGTGGGACTTACCGCATGCGACGCGGCGGCGCTACGTGTCGACGGGGTCGATGCCTCCAAAGCGATGTTGCTCGCGGCACTCGATAACACCGAAGGCCCCGCGCGCGATATTGTCGCGTTCAACGCGGGCGCGAGTATTTATGTCGCGGGGCTTGCGCCGACGTTCGCCGACGGCGTGCAGCGCGCGCTGGCCACCATCGCCAGCGGTGCGGCGCGCGCCAAACTCGAGCAGTTCGTGGCGCACACGCGCGTCAGTGTATGATATCGTAAGTATTTGATTTTAAACAATATTTTATGTCAGATATATTGCGGCGCATTGTCGCCGTCAAACACACCGAAGTGGCCGCCGCCAAACTTGCGGCGCCGCTCGCACAGGTAGAGCAGCAAGGGAATAGCGCGCCGCCGCCGCGCGATTTTGTCGGCGCGCTGCGCGCAAAAATCGCCGCGGGCGAATCCGCGGTGATCGCCGAAATCAAGAAGGCGAGTCCGAGCAAAGGGGTGTTGCGTGAGCGCTTTGAACCCGCGGTGATTGCGAAAAGTTATGCGCAATACGGTGCGGCGTGTTTGTCGGTGCTCACCGATCAACAGTTTTTTCAGGGCGACATCGCGCACCTGAAAGCTGCGCGCGCCGCGTGCGAGTTGCCGGTGCTGCGCAAGGATTTCATCATCGATCCGTATCAGATTTACGAAGCGCGCGCGGCCGGCGCCGATTGTATTTTGCTGATCGTCGCGGCGCTGGATTTGCCGCGCATGCGGGAACTGGAATCCGTGGCGCACAGCATCGGGCTCGCGGTGCTGGTGGAAGCGCACGACGGTGACGAACTCGATCTCGCATTGAAACTCAACACACCGCTGATCGGCATCAACAACCGCAATCTGCGCACGTTTGAAACCAAGCTCGGCACGACGCTGGGCTTGCTCGACCGGGTGCCTGCCGAGCGGCTGGTGATTACCGAGAGCGGAATTTTGAAGCGCGACGATGTCGATCTGATGCGCGCGCGCAACGTGAATTGCTTTCTGGTGGGCGAAGCCTTCATGCGCGCGGCGCAACCCGGCGTCGAGTTGCAACGACTGTTTGGAAAAGCCGCATGATCAATATCGACAAACTGATCAACGGTTTCGACAAAGGCCTGCGCACGCTGTTTGCACCGGCGCACACGCTGCGTGATGTTCCAGGCGATGCGTTAGCGGATGCGTCGCTCGACGACACTCAGCGCCGTCAGGCGGCGGCGCTGATGCGCGTGAATCACAGCGGCGAAGTGTGCGCGCAAGCGCTGTATCAAGGTCAGGCGCTCACCGCACGCGATGCGTCCGCGAAGCAGGCGCTGGAGCAGGCCGCACTCGAAGAAACCGAGCATCTGGCATGGACCGAGCGGCGCATCGCCGAGCTGGGCGGCAGCAAGAGTGTGTTGAATCCGGTGTTTTTTGCCGGATCGTTTGCGCTGGGTGCGCTGTCCGGTTTGTTGGGCGACAAGTGGAATCTGGGTTTCCTCGCCGAGACTGAACGCCAGGTGGTGCGTCATCTCGAAGGCCATCTGCAGCGGCTGCCCGCTGCCGACCAAAAAAGCCGCGCGATCGTGCAACAAATGCGCGACGACGAAGCGCGTCATGCCACCACGGCCATCAATCACGGCGCGGCTGAATTACCTGCGCCGGTGAAAGCCGCGATGAAAGCATCATCGAAGGTGATGACGGAAACGGCGTACTGGTTTTAAGTTCAAATCGCAAAGACGCAAAGACGCAAAGAACTCGCAAAGTAAGTCAAACTATTTTTGAAGTTCTTTGCGTAACCTTTGCGGCTTCGCGCCTTTGCGGTAAAGAAGTTGAATTGGTTTTTCTAAGCCTCCCGCACCTCGAAATCATGCGTTATCGCGGCTGTCTTGGCGAGCATGATCGACGCCGAGCAATATTTTTCCGCCGATAAATGCACCGCACGTTCGACCTGCGGGGTCTTCAGCGCCTTGCCGGTGATGACGAAATGAAAATGAATTTTGGTGAACACTTTGGGGTCTTCGGGTGCGCGCTCGGCGTCGATTTCCACCACGCAATCGGTTACCGCCGCACGTGATTTCTTGAGGATGTGTACCACGTCATAAGCGGTGCAACCGCCGGCGCCCATCAGCAGGGTTTCCATCGGACGCGGGCCCAGATTGCGACCGCCGCCTTCGGGTGCGCCATCCATCACCAGCGCGTGGCCGCTTTCCGATTCGGCGACAAAGGCCACGTTCTCCAGCCATTTAATGCGAGCTTTCATGATCGATTCCTGTCAGTGAGCCGGTAATTTTAGCCGAGACCACGTCAAACCCGGGATTTCGCGATCGGAGCGGCTGCGGTCGCTTGCCAGGCGGCACCGGCCCCACGCCGCGATCAGCAGCAAGTTGCATCGCGGGAATCAGTGCCACCCCAATGCCATTGCTGAGATACAAAATTATTTAAGTATTTGTTTTTAAAAGATATTTTAAATTTTACCTGAGGTTACTCCGGATGCGGTATCAAGCGCGCGGAGCACGGCTTGTTTGACGTACTGCCCTGATTTCTAATACAATTCGCGGTTCCCTTCGGGTGGCCTTCCTTATCACGGTTATTACGGCTTTGCGACTTATACCCGGATCGCCAAGCCACGCAAAAGAAACAGGATTTACCATGAAAACATTTAACGCCAAGGCAGAAACCGTGCAGCACGACTGGTATGTCGTCGATGCCGCAGACAAGGTGCTGGGACGGCTGGCGTCGGCAATCGCGCATCGTCTGCGCGGCAAGCACAAACCCGAATTTACCCCGCATGTGGACACCGGCGATTTTATCGTGGTGGTCAATGTGGAAAAGTTGCGCGTTACCGGCAACAAGGCCAAGGGCAAACTGTATCATCGCCACACGGGCTACCCCGGCGGCATACGCACAACGAATTTTGAGTCGATGCAAGCCGATCATCCCAGCCGCGTGCTGGAGAAAGCCGTCAAGGGCATGCTGCCCAAAGGCCCGCTCGGCTATGCGATGCTGAAAAAAATGAAAGCCTATGCCGGTGAAGCGCACCCGCATACTGCGCAGCAACCCAAACAACTTCAGTTTTGATCGCGTAACTCACTAGCGTAACTTCGGGGCGAACTCTCATGGCAGTGCAAAGCAACTATGGAACAGGCCGGCGCAAGAGCGCGGTCGCACGGGTCTACATCAAGGCGGGCAAGGGCGACATCGTCGTCAACGGCAAGCCGGTCGACGAATTTTTCTCGCGTGAAACGGGCCGCATGATCGTGCGCCAGCCGCTGGTGCTGACCGACAACGTCAGCCGCTTTGATATCAGCGTCAACGTTATCGGCGGCGGTGAATCCGGCCAAGCCGGTGCGGTGCGTCACGGCATCACGCGTGCGCTCATCGACTTCGACGCAAACCTGAAGCCGCAGCTTTCCAAAGCCGGTTTTGTGACCCGCGATGCGCGTGCGGTTGAACGTAAGAAAGTCGGCTTGCACAAAGCGCGCCGTCGCAAACAGTTCTCGAAGCGCTAAGCGGCCACTGGTCTGCTGCGGTTGCTGGTCAGAGGGAAAAAGCCGCACAATGCGGCTTTTTCCTTATTCGGCATTGCAACTACCTTCCGTTTTCATGACTCAAACGGTCTCTAAGAGGGTCACCACTGGATGCTGAGCGAATTCAAAGTGCGCGGCACGTGGCGAAAAATCCGGTCCAAGATCGGTATTCGCTCGGAAAAAGTCGCCATCCGCACGCATTCGCCTTGGTATCTGAAGTTCGCGGGCTACGGTTTGATGATGGGTGTTGCCGCTGCGGTCGCGTGGTATTTGGTCGATAACAGTTACAAGATTACCGGCTTCAATCGCGATGAAGCGACGGCACAAATCGCGAAACTTACGCAGGAAAATGCCGCGCTCAAGCGCGAATACGAATTGACCAAGACACTGCTGAATGAGCGCGAGGGCCAGCTCAAGGTCGAAAAATCTGCGCAGGAAGAGTTTTCGCGAAATCTTACCCAATTGCAGGAAGAAAACGCAGGCCTCAAGGAGGACCTGGGTTTCCTGCGTAACATCATGTCGAGCGGCAGTGTGCCGGAAGGGATGGCGATTTCCAACCTGAAAGTCGAGCCCGACGCGCTACCCAACGAATTCCGCTATCGCATGCTGATTACACAGGGCGGCCAACGCAAGCAGGATTTCAAGGGAAAAAT
>JAYUAH010000658.1:0-7833 GCA_043741415.1 Betaproteobacteria bacterium | reverse complement strand
GCTAAATTCCACGCGATACTCCTCAACAGAAAACCAGCGGATAGAGCATTGATTATCGGCGGTTTCCCCGTGAAAAGCAAAATCGTCATAGCCGTACTATAAGCCTGCATGATATTTCACAAGTCTTTGCTGCGCGAGTTGACGAGTACCGCGCTGGCCACATTTCTGGTGCTGCTGGGCATCGTCCTGACCACGCAATTGGTGCGGCTGTTGTCCCTGGCCGCCGGGGGCGCCATCACCTCGGCCAGCGTGATCGCGTTGCTCGGCTTTACCTTGATCGGCTTGCTGCCGACGCTGCTGTCGTTAACCTTATTCATCGCGGTGCTGATGACGCTGAGCCGCGCTTACCGCGATTCGGAAATGGTGGTGTGGTTTGCCTGCGGCTTGAGCCTCACACGCTGGGTGAGGCCGGTGCTGATGTTTGCGTTGCCGCTGGTGTTCATCATCGCGGTGCTGGGCTTCGGCCTGTCGCCGTGGGCCGCGGGCAAGGCGGAAGATGTGCGCAAAAGTCTGGACAGCCGCGACGATGCCTCGGTGATCATGCCGGGCGTGTTTCGCGAATCGCGGCAAGCCGACCGTGTGTATTTTGTCGAGGAGGTGTCGAGCATCGACAACCGCGTGGCCAATGTGTTTGTGAGTTCAACGCAGCAGGGCAAAGCCGCGGTGGTGGTAGCGCAGCACGGTTTGCAGCATACCGAGACCAACGGCGATCGCTTTCTGGTGCTCGAGAACGGCTATCGTTACGAGGGCGAGCCGGGCCGTGCCGACTTCAAGATTTACGAATTCGAACGCTACACCGTGCGCATTGAAGCGCGCGAAGCGGTGCGTGCGCCGGGCACCAAGAATCTGCAAACGCTGGCCTTGATCGAGCTCGGCGAGCCGCGTCATCTGGCCGAGCTATCGTGGCGCATCGGTTTGCCGCTGAGCGCTTTGTTGCTGGCGCTGCTGGCGATTCCGCTGTCGTTTGTCAATCCGCGTGCGGGCCGCTCGATTAATCTGATCGTGGCGGTGCTGGTCTACACGATTTATCTGAATATGCTGTCGGTGATACAAGCCTACATCGCGCAATCGCGCTTGCATCTCGTGCCGGGTATTGTGATTGTGCACGCGGTGGTGGTGCTGCTGCTGCTGGCGCTGTTTTACCGGCGCCTCAGCGTCACCGCCTTGCGGCGGTTGTGGCCATGAAAACCCTGCGCCGCTACATGGTGCGCGAGATCATGCTGGCCACGGCGATGGTCATGATGGCGCTGTTGATGCTGTTTGCATTTTTTGATTTTGTAAATGAAATCAAAGACTTAGGTAGAGGCAGCTATCAGCTTCGGCATATTGTGCGACAAGTGGCGTTGTCGCTGCCGGGGCATGTTTACGAAATATTTCCGATTGCCGCGCTGATCGGGACGTTGTTTGCGTTGTCGCAATTGGTGGCGAGCTCGGAGTACACCGTGATGCGCACCTCGGGGGTGTCGGTGACGCGCATCGTCGGGGTGATTTTGAGCGCGGGCGTGGTGGTTGCGGCGCTCACCGTTGTGTTTGGCGAATATGTTGCGCCGGCCGCGGATCAATGGGCGCAGCGCCTGCGCTCACGCGCGATTACCGGCATTGTTGCGCAGGAATTTCGTTCCGGGGTGTGGCTGAAAGACGACAAGAGTTTTATCAACGTACGCGAGGTCACCGACAGCGGACAACTGAAAGGCGTGCGCATTTATGACTTCGACGATGGGTCGCGTTTGCGCATGGTGCGTGAGGCGCAAAGCGCCGTGTATCAAGGCGAGCACCGCTGGTTGCTGAGCGGCGTGCAGCAGACGTCGTTGACGCCGGTGCGCGCCGAGGTCGGCAAAATGCCGTCTGCCGATTGGCATTCCGCGCTGGAGCCGCGCTTACTCAACGTGCTGATGGTGAAGCCGGAGCAGATGTCGGCAACGAGTCTGAATTCGTTTGCGCAGCACTTGCGCGAAAATCGCCAGAAGTCGCTGCGTTATGAAATCGCGCTGTGGTCGAAAATTTCCTATCCGCTGGCGGTGCTGACGATGATGGTATTGGCGCTGCCGTTTGCGTATTTTCAGCGGCGCCAGAGCGGCGTGGGCGGGCGCATTTTCGCCGGCATCATGCTGGGGCTCGCGTTTTATCTGCTGAACCAGGTGTCGGCGCATTTGGGTCTGCTCAACGAATGGCCGGCGCCGGCCAGCGCGTTGGCGCCCACCGTGGTGTTCCTGTGCCTCGCGCTGTGGATGTTGTGGCGGCAGGAACGCCGATAGGGGCGCCTACGCGGTGTCGAACATCAGGCGCGTGCCGGCCACACGATCGTGCAGGAATTGGCGCTGGTGATCGACCAGCGCCCACAGAAATCCCAGGCCGAGTGTGGCGATGCTGAGGAACACCGCCGCATAACGCAGCAGCGCCTGCCGCGTGCTGGCGGGTGTGCCATCGTTGGCCACCAGCCGCAAGTGCCAGGTTTTCATCGGCAGGGTTTGTCCGCTGCCCGCCCACTGCCGCACGTAAAAAAAACCGCACACCATGAACAGCCACATTTGCAACGCCGCGCGCGCGGCGAAGTGATCCCAACCACGCGTGAGCATGACCACCGGCAACGCGCCGGCGAACAACAGCGCAGCGAGGATTAATGCTTCGTAGATCAGGCTAATGAGCCGTCGCTTGAGGGTTGCGACGGTCACCTTACCCGCCTAGCGGCAGCGCCGCCCGCACCCATGGTTACTTACCGGGCGCGTCGGGGATGGCATCCTGCGGGGAAGGCTGCTGCGACTGCTGCCACTTTTGCTTGACTTCGCCGCGTTGCGGGTGGGGCAGTTGCTTGAGCGATTGATAGTTCTCGCGGGCGACGCGGCGCTGGGCCGGCGTGAGGTTGGCCCAATCCTGCATGCGGCTTTGCAGTCGTTGCTGCTCATCCGCTTTCATTTTCGGATAGCGGTTGGCGATGGTTACCCACTTCTTGCGGCGCGTGGTATCGAGTTTGTCCCACTCGGCGGCCAGCGGCGCCAGCACGGCCTGCTGCTTTGGCGAGAGTTCCGACCATAATGGCCGCGCCGACTTGGTGGCCGCAGCGTCACCCGGCGCTTGCTGAGCTGCAGCGCTCAGTGCCCCTATTGCAAACAACAGGCTGAATATTAGTTTGAGGGCCGCTTTAACCACGAGTCGAACCCTTTGTCGAGGTACGCATTGATCGGGAGATCATCGGTAAGCAGTCCTGCATCGATTTCCGCAATTTCGCTGCCTTGCGTGCTCAGTGTTTGCCAAGCCATGATGGCCGCGAGCGATGCTAAGAATGCCAACAGCACAAAACTGGCGCGCAGGTTGTAGCTAAAGGGCTCGCCCAGTCGACCCGCAGCCGAGCCGGCCCATTGCGGTACCCAGGCGTGCACAGGCTTCTCTTGAAAGTGAGCAAGTGCTTCCTTGCGTGACGCAAGCAATTTTGCAGCGATGGGGCCGTCAACTTGTTGCGTGCCGTGATCGAGCAGCGTCGCAATTTTCGCCGCGAATTCAATTTCTTGTTGCGTATTCATAGCGTTATACCCAGTTTTTTCAACGTCTCGGCGAGCGTGTGGGTTGCTCTCGAGCAATGCGTTTTTACGCTTCCCTCGGAACACCCCATTGCTTTTGCGGCTTCCGCGACGTCCATTTCCTCCCAGTAACGCAGGATAAAGGCCTCGCGTTGACGGGGTGGTAGCTTGGCTAGAGATTTTTCAATAAAAGCAAGAACTTGTGCTCGTTCCAACTGTTGCAGGGGCGGCGCCGAGTAGGGCGACTCATTTTCGACTTCCAGGGTTTCCAGCGGATCGTGCTCGCCGTCGGAGTCTTCGTTAATCAATGAGGATATTGGTGTAGTCCACATTGAGCGCACTTTCTGCCGCCGGTAGAAATCACGAATCGTATTTTGCAGGATGCGTTGAAACAGCAGCGGCAGCTCCGCCGGCGGACGATCCGCATATTTTTCCGACAGTTTCATCATGGCATCCTGCACAATGTCCAACGCCGTATGCTCGTCGCGCACGGCAAACATCGCCTGCTTAAATGCCCGGCGCTCAACCTCGGCGAGAAAATCCGCCAGTTCTTTGTAGGTAGCCAGTTCGGTCGCCTCTGTTTTGTTTTTTGACGCAAATAACCGTAGCGCCTAACCGTAGCCCTGCCGATGTTCCTCCTCGCGGAAACCGGCATCGCGAGCAAACCGTCTGCGCGCATCTTAACAAATGACGCGAAACGCGCGAAGTGTGGCGGCGTGTAGTTGCGCCAAGCGCGGCTATCATGCTGTTTCCAAAACGATTTTACTTGACCCAGTGCACTGTAAACAGTAACGTATAGGGTTTCCGCGCTTTTTGGCCTGCCAATCCGTATATGTTACGTATTGGCTGGGTGCCGCTGGGCCGTCCGCTACAAGTTACTTTTCTACTAGGGTTCTATTTGCCATGCAATTGACTGGTGCCGAAATTGTTATTCGCTGCCTGCAGGAAGAAGGGGTCGAACATGTGTTCGGCTATCCCGGCGGTGCTGTGCTCTACATTTACGACGAGCTATTCAAGCAGAACAAGGTCAAGCACATCCTGGTGCGCCACGAGCAGGGCGCATTGCACGCGGCCGACGGCTACGCGCGTTCCACCAACAAGGTGGGCGTGGCGCTGGTCACCTCCGGCCCCGGCGTGACCAACGCGGTTACCGGCATTGCCACGGCGTATACGGATTCCATCCCTTTAGTCGTCATTACCGGCCAAGTGCCCACCTACGCCATCGGTGAAGACGCGTTCCAGGAATGCGACACCGTCGGCATCACGCGTCCCTGCGTCAAACACAATTTTTTGGTGCGTGACGCCAAAGATATAGCCTCCACCATTAAAAAAGCGTTCTACATTGCAGCTACGGGGCGCCCGGGGCCGGTGGTGGTGGATATTCCCAAGGACGTGTCGGCCGCCAAGGCAGAGTTTTCCTACCCCGACAAAGTGAGCATGCGCTCGTATAACCCGGTGACTAAGGGCCATCCGGGGCAGATCAAAAAAGCCATTCAGTTGCTGGCTACGGCCAAACGCCCGATGATTTATACCGGCGGCGGCGTGATCCTCGGCGATGCGTCGGCGGAGTTGCTCCAGTTGGTGAAAACCCTGGGCTTTCCGTGCACCAATACCCTGATGGGCTTGGGCGGCTATCCGGCGACGGACAAGCAATTCGTGGGCATGCTCGGCATGCACGGCACCTACGAAGCCAATCTCGCGATGCAAAACTGCGACGTGCTGTTTGCGATTGGTGCGCGCTTTGACGACCGCGTGGTGGGCAACCCCAAACACTTCTTCGATCCCAAGCGCACCATAATTCATATTGACGTCGATCCGTCATCGATCTCCAAGCGCGTCAAGGTCGATGTGCCTATCGTGGGTGATGTGAAGGATGTGTTGAAAGAATTCAACAAGCAGCTCGACGCGGGCAAAACCTCGGTCGACGCTGCCGCGCTCAAAAGCTGGTGGGCGCAAATCGAGGAATGGCGTGGCCGCGATTGCCTGAAGTATGACCGTGCCAGCGCCATCATCAAGCCGCAGTTCGTGGTGCAAAAGCTGTATGAGGTGACCAAGGGCGACGCCATCGTCACCTCGGACGTCGGCCAGCATCAAATGTGGGCGGCGCAATTCTACAAATTCACCAAGCCGCGGCGCTGGATCAACTCCGGCGGTCTGGGTACCATGGGTTTTGGTTTGCCCGCGGCGATGGGCGCGCAGCTCGCCAACCCGAAATCCACCGTGGCGTGTGTTACCGGTGAAGCCAGCATTCAGATGTGTATCCAGGAACTGTCCACCTGCAAGCAGTACAAACTGCCGATCAAAGTGGTGCTGCTGAATAACCGCTACATGGGCATGGTGCGCCAGTGGCAGGAGTTTTTTCACGGCAACCGCTACGCGGAATCGTACATGGACGCACTGCCGGATTTTGGGAAACTGGCGGAATCCTACGGCCACGTGGGCATGCATATCGAAAAGCCGGCGGACGTGGAGCCCGCGCTCAAAGAAGCCTTTGCGCGCAAGAAGGATCTGGTGTTCATGAATTTCGTAACGGATCAAACCGAAAACGTGTTTCCGATGGTGCCCGCCGGTAAGGGGCTGTCGGAAATGACTTTGGTATAACGGCATTGCAATGAAACATATTATTTCTGTATTGCTGGAGAACGAAGCCGGCGCCTTGTCGCGCGTGGCGGGGCTGTTTTCCGCTCGTGGCTATAACATCGAATCGTTGACCGTGGCGCCGACCGAAGACGCCACGCTGTCGCGCATGACTATCGTTACCAGCGGCTCCGATGAAGTGATCGAACAAATCACCAAGCAGCTCAATAAATTGATCGATGTGGTGAAGGTGGTTGATTTGTCCGAGGGCGAGCATATCGAGCGCGAGCTGATGCTGGTCAAAGTGCGTGCCGTGAGCAAAGATCGCGAGGAAATGAAACGCATGGCAGACATATTCCGCGGCCGCATCATCGATGTGACCGACAAGGATTACACCATCGAGCTGACCGGCACCGGTTCCAAGCTCGACGCATTTCTCAAAGCGATCGATAGTTCGGCGATACTGGAGACCGTGCGCACCGGCGCATCCGGCATCGGCCGCGGCGACCGGGTGCTGAAAGTCTAGTGTTCATCTGTAGGTGGCGGGGTGCGATAATGCCGCCCTGCCGGCCTCACTCATTCAACAAAGCGCAGCAACGAAGGGGATATCCATGAAAGTTTATTACGACAAAGACGCTGACCTGTCGCTGATCAAAGGCAAAAAAGTCACCATCATCGGCTACGGCTCACAAGGCCACGCCCACGCGCTAAATCTGAAAGAGTCCGGCGGCAAGGTCACCGTAGGCCTGCGCAAAGGCGGCGCGTCCTGGGACAAGGCGCGCAAGGCGGGATTGTCGGTAAAAGATGTAGGCGAAGCCGTCACCGGCGCCGATTTTGTGATGATGCTGATGCCGGATGAGCATATCGCCAAGGTGTATCGCGAAGATGTGGCGCCGAACATCAAGAAGGGTGCTACGCTTGCGTTCGCGCACGGCTTTAATATTCACTATGGCCAAGTCGTGCCGCGTGAAGACCTCGACGTGGTGATGGTCGCGCCCAAGGCGCCCGGCCATACCGTGCGCGGCACCTACGCGCAAGGCGGCGGCGTGCCGATGTTGATCGCCGTGCATCAAGACAAAACGAAAAAAGCGCGCAATATGGCGATGTCGTACGCGGCGGCCATCGGCGGCGGCAAGGCCGGCATTATCGAAACCTCGTTCAAGGAAGAAACCGAAACCGATCTGTTCGGCGAACAAGCCGTGTTGTGCGGCGGTTGTACCGCGCTGGTGCAGGCCGGGTTTGAAACCCTGGTGGAAGCGGGCTACGCGCCGGAAATGGCGTACTTCGAATGCCTGCACGAACTCAAGTTGATCGTCGATTTGATGTACGAAGGCGGCATCGCCAACATGCGTTACTCGATTTCGAACAATGCCGAGTACGGCGACTTCACCCGCGGCCCGCGCATCGTCACCGAAGAAACCAAGAACGAAATGCGCAAAATCCTCAAAGAAATCCAGACGGGTGCCTATGCGCAGGAATTCCTGCTCGAAAATCAGACCGGCGCCACCAAGTTGAATGCCCTGCGCCGCATCGGCAAACAACACGAGATCGAAATCGTCGGTGCCAAGCTGCGCGACATGATGCCGTGGATCAAGCGTAACCGCTTGGTCGATCAGTCGAAAAACTAGGAGACGTGAACGAGCGAACGGGTGAATGAGTTTAACGGGTAAGGCCCCACGCGCTACACGACTCGTTCACTTGTTTACTCGTTCACTCGATCATTGATGAAATATCCCCACCC
>JAYUAH010000657.1:0-3345 GCA_043741415.1 Betaproteobacteria bacterium | reverse complement strand
CGCCGCACCGCACGTGGTGTTGCGCGCGACTCACGAAGCGACACTGGAATTTGTATCGCTGGATGACTTGAAAAAGTTCGCGATCGACCTCAGTTAATCACCATAGGCGTAACTCACCCAGGAGGCAGCATGGCCGACTTCGATTCAAAGACGCAACTCACGCTGCCGGGCAATAACCTCGTGACGTTGACCCACGTGGTGTATGGATTGCACGCCTTCAGCGCCATTGTCGGCATCACCACGGCGGCGCTGATTGTCACCGCGTTTCTCACCGGCTGGCCCTCGATCATCGCGATTATTATCAACTACGTGAAGCGCGGGGACGTGCGCGGCACCTTTCTCGAATCACATTTCTCGTGGCAGATACGCACTTTCTGGTGGGCGCTGCTGTGGTTGGTGATCGCGTGCGCACTGTTTATCACCATCATCGGCATTCCGGTCGCGTGGGCCATCGTGGTGGGGGCGGGCATCTGGGTGCTGTATCGCATTGCGCGCGGTTGGCTCGCGTTGGCGTCGAACAAGCCGATGCCGATGTAACCGTGCGTGTTGATAAATGGCTGTGGGCCGCGCGCTTCTACAAAACGCGTTCATTGGCGCAGCAGGCAGTGGAAGGCGGCAAGGTCAAGCTCAACGGCGAGCGCGTGAAGCCCGCTAAAGATGTGCGTGTGGGCGACCGGTTCGATCTGAATATTGCCGCGCAGGATTGGACGATTACGGTGCTGGCGTTAAGCGATAAGCGCGGCCCCGCGTCAGTGGCTCAAACCTTGTACCAAGAAAGTGCGGAAAGCCGCGAGCGGCGCGAGGCGCAATCAGCGCTGCGCAAGTTAGCGGCAGAGCCTTCACAAGAGCGCGTGGGCCGTCCCACCAAACGCGAGCGGCGGCAGTTGGATCGCTGGCGAGATATATAAAATCTGTTTAAAATCAAATACTTATGTAACTTCTACACCCACGGCGCCTGCACCACTTCGCCCTTGATGGTGGTGCGATGCATGATGCGCCGCTGCGTCACGTCAACCTCCGTGCGGTAGTGCATGCAGCAACGGTTGTCCCACAAAATGACATCGCCGACGCGCCAGCGGTGCGTCCATGCGTATTTTTCCTGCGTGGTGTGGGCCCACAGTTTATCGAGCAGGGCTTCGCTGTCGGCGTTGCTCATGCCGTGGATGTAATTGGAGGGCCACACGCGGCGGCGGCCCAGATACAACGCACGCTTGCCGCTGACCGGATGCACGCGCACCAGCGGATGCGTGGGGCCTTCGACTTCCTCGGGTTGGGTCGGCAGCGTCACACCAGGGCGCAGCACGCCGGCACTGTTGCGGCTGCTGTCATGCACTTGTGATTTGCCCTCGATGGCGCGCTTGAGATCGTCCGGCAATTCGTCGTACGCGAGATATTGATTGTTGAATGAGGTATCGCCGCCGCCGTTCACCGGCACTTCCAGCGAATACAGCATGCTGCCTGCGGGTGGTGTTTTCACATACGAGTTATCGGTGTGCCATACCACTTCGTAACTGCCGAGCCCACCGTTATCCATCACCGGTTTACCGCCGGGGCCGATGTTGGAAATGATGCTGACACTGGGGTGGCGCGAAATCATGTACTCGTCGTCCACTTTATCGCCGACGTTCAAATGGTATTTGCGTGATGCCGCTTCATGCGGCGGGCCGAATACGGCAGAAACCGCCATCAATTGATCGTCGCTGATTTTTTGTCCGCGCCAGTAAATCACCATGTGCTTCGCCCACGCGTCGCGCAGCGCTGCTTGCACAGCGTCGGGAATTGGCAGCGACAAATCCATGCCCTGAATTTCCGCGCCCACCGCGGCGCCGGTGGGTACGACTTTGAATGCAGCGAGGGTGTTGGCGCTCGTATGGCGCGCCGAGGGGACCGCTTGGGTGGTCGCTTGGGTGGTCGCTTGCATAAGGGTGCTCCGTTCGTGGGTTGTGCTCGCAGTTGATTCTGTTCCGGCGGCTTACCAGCGTCAAGGCGACGCGTGGGGCTCTGCATCCATGATCTGCCCATCAATGTAATACCAGCGTCCATCTTGCCGCACAAAGCGGCTGGTCTCGTGCAGGCGTTGCGCGCGTCCGCTGCTGTCGCGGTGGCGCGCCACAAACTCCACCACGCCGGCGTCGCCGGCCATCTCGCTATGACGCACCTCCAGCCCCAGCCACTTCACCGGCCACAGTTCCAGTTCGCCCGGCGACGTCGACGGATGCCAAGTCGCCAACAGATAGTCGATCAGGCCCGCGACATACGCGCTGTAGCGCGAGCGCATCAGCGCTTCGGGTGTCGGCGCACTTATTCCCGATGCGAGGCCCGTGTGCCAAGGGCCGCAGCAAGTGGCGTAGGGCTGGCCGCTGTCGCAGGGGCAGGGCGCGTGAGGTTTAGGTGGGGGCACGTTGATCCTGCGGCAGCACGACGGAAAAGCCCTGCTCTCATCGAAAGAAGAGTTGGTGTGAGGGGGATGTTGGTGTGAACCACGGCGCCGGCGGCCCGGCTCACGGCACTACCCCTTTAAGTTCCATCCAATAAAATTACACAACGCGCGCCCCATCACCAGATCAAGATCACGTCCCTTGAGCCACGGCATTTCCTCGGTGAACATGGTGACGCATTGCTTCCACGTGCACGGCATGCGCGTGATGTCGGTGCCCCAGAACAGGCGGTCAGGACCGAAGGCATCAAACATTTTCTTAATGTATTTGTGGATGTTACGGTACGGGTAAATGTCTGATGAATAACTCGGCCCACCCGTCGCCTTGACCGCGACATTCGGGTGCTTCGCCAGCGCCAGCAGTTCGCCTAAATCCGCGAAGCCTTTGTCATCCACGCTGCCGCGCGGACGCGCCATGTGATCGATCAGCAATTTCAGGCGCGGATGTTTTTCGGCGATCGTCGCAACCACACCGCAGCGATTGGGCACCAGCAGCCCGATGGGTATGCCCGCACGCTCCGCCGCCGGCCACAGCCAATCCAGCGTGCCGTCGACCATGCGGTTTTCTTCGCCGGGCTTTAAAAACGCGAAGCGCAGGCCGAGCATGCCGGGCTGCTTTTTCCAGGTGTCGATCAGCGCGCGATTTTCGGGTTTCGCCATATCGAAAAAGCCGAGTATCGCCAAGCGGTCGGGATGCTGCTTTGCGGCTTCGAGGGCAACTTCATTCGCAATCGGGTCCCAGCTCGGCGGATGCAGCAAACACCCGCTGACACCCGCCACATCCATATCGCGCAGCAAATCGTCTTTGGTATACGAACTGATCTGGCGATGAATATGTACGGGCGTGCCGCTGGTCCAGATGTGCACTTGTGCGTCTACGATGAGCATCGTGCGAATCTCCTAGGGGT
>JAYUAH010000656.1:0-7850 GCA_043741415.1 Betaproteobacteria bacterium | reverse complement strand
GGTTCATCGACAGGGGCGCGAACGGCAGTTCGAGTTGCGCGCTAACGGGCGTTAGCATAACCATTCAGTTTCGGCATTTCAGCTTCGATCCAATCCTCAACACGTCGGTTCAACTGCGCTGCGGTCAATCCCACGGGCGACAACGGCTCGCCGATACTCACCGTAATCAACCCTGGCCGCTTGGTGAAGGCGTTTTTGCGCCAGCATTCACCCGCATTGTGCGCAACGGGCAGCGCCAGCGCGCCCGTCTTTACCGTGAGCCAGGCGCCACCCGGATGGTACGTGCCGCGCTCGCCGGGCGCAATGCGCGTGCCTTCGGGAAAAATCACAATAAAAAAACCAGCGTCGAGACGCTCGCGCCCTTGTTCCGCCATTTGGCGCAGCGCCTGGCTGCCAGAGCTACGCTTGATGGCAATCGGCGACAGCATGGCCAAACCCCAGCCGAAAAAAGGTATCCATAACAATTCGCGCTTCATCACCCACACCTGCGGTGGAAAGATAGTCTGCAGCGCCAGCGTTTCCCAGGCCGACTGATGCTTGCACAGAATGATGCAGGGCTCGCGTGGAATGTTTTGTGCGCCAATGACGCGGTAACGTACGCCGCAAATCGAAGACGCAGCGCCCGTGATCAGCCGCGACCAAGTGGTGATGATGCGATAGCGCGTACGCCGCGATAAGGGAAACGTCAGTAGCGAAACAAGCGCAAATAGCGGCGTGATAACGATCTGGAACAGCGCAAACAGGCAGGAGCGCAGAAAAGCCAGCACGGTCAGTCCGCCATATCAGGCGACGATCGCGTCCACCGCGGCGGCCAGATCCGCGTATACACGGGTGCCTGGCGGCAACCCGCCGGCGCGCTGGGTCTTTTTACCGTTACCCGTCAATACCAGTATGGGCGTTGCGCGTACCGCAGCTGCGGCTTCCAGATCGCGGATACTGTCGCCCACCACGGGCACACCGACAAAGCTGGTGTTCAAGCGATGCGCAATGTCTTCGAACATGCCGGTCTTGGGTTTGCGGCATTTGCAATGATCGTCAGCGGCATGCGGACAGAAAAAAACCGCGTCGACGCGCGCGCCGGCCTGCGCCAGCGCACTGTGCATTTTGTCGTGTATCGCGTTCAACGCCGCCATGTCAAAAAAGCCGCGCCCGATGCCGGATTGATTGGTCGCCACGATAACGTGAAACCCCGCCTGATTGAGCCGTGAAATCGCATTCAGGCTGCCGGCAATCGGCCGCCATTCAGCCGGCGTCTTGATATAGGCGGCACTGTCATGGTTGATGACACCGTCGCGATCAAGAACAATCAGTTTCATGTGGCGAGTTTGGAAATGTTGACGACTTGATTGGTCAGATTGGCGACTTCCTGCAGCAACGCAAAACGATTGTTGCGCAAGTCTTGATCTTCCACGTTGACCATGACTTTATCGAAAAACTGTGTGACGGGCTGATGCAGTTGCGCAGTGAGTTGCAGCGCTTCGCTGAATTTTCCTTGGGGCAGCAGCGTATCGACTTGGCCACGCAACTGGCGGGCCATCGTAAGTAATTGTTTTTCTTCGATTTCTTGAAGTTTCGCCGTATCGGCTTTGGCGCTCGCGGCATCCGCGCCGGATTTACTCAGAATATTGCGTATGCGCTTATCGGCTTCGGCAAGACCCGCCGATTCCGGCAACGTTAGAAACTTGCGCGCGGCTTCGAGCCGGCTCACGTATTCCAGCGGTTTAGGCGAAAGATCGATGACGGATTCAATCTCCAATACCGAATAACCCAATTCACGCAAATAACTCTTGGCGCGTTCGATCACGAATGATCCCGCCTCAACTGCGTTGGGCACCGCGACACCTTTGCGATCGTGGCTCGGGAGCAAGGTGCCGTGGGGAAAGGTGTCGTGTGCGAGCGTTAGCAATTCGTCCACGTGTAACGGCAGCTTGTGCTCCGTCAACAGGCGTATCACGCCCAGTGCATGACGTCGCAGCGCGAACGGATCCTTGTCGCCCGTGGGTATGGCGCCCGTGCCGAAAATGCCGATGATCGTGTCGAGCTTGTCGGCAAGCGCCACACAACACGCCACCGGGCTAGCCGGCAGACGGTCGCCCGCAAAGCGCGGCAGATAATGTTCCGCAATTGCATCGGCGACGACTTCGGGCTCGCCATCGTGCCGCGCATAGTAACGGCCCATGACGCCCTGCAACTCGGGGAATTCACCCACCATGGCGGTGAGTAGGTCGGCTTTGGCCAGCCACGCGGCGCGCTCGGCGAGCAGCGGATCGGCGCCGATCAGTCGTGCGATTTTTCCCGCTAGCAGTTGGATGCGTTCTACGCGTTCCAGTTGGCTGCCGAGTTTATTGTGATAGACCACCTTACCCAGCAGCGGCACGCGCGTCTCCAGCCGTGCCTTGCGATCCTGATCGTAGAAAAACCGCGCATCAGCCAAGCGCGGGCGCACCACGCGCTTGTTGCCTTCGATGATATTCACCGGATCGGTCACTTGCATATTGCTTACCACGAGAAATTTCTCGGTGAGCTTGCCCGATTTGTCGAACAGCGGAAAATACTTCTGATTGGTGCGCATGGTCAGAATCAAACATTCCTGCGGCACCGACAGAAATTCCGCTTCGAACCCCGCCACATACACCACCGGCCATTCCACCAACGCAGCAACTTCATCCAGCAGCGTCTCATACTCGCCCAGCGTGCCATTGAGTTCAGTGGCCTTGGCCTGGAGTTGGGTTTCAATCTGTGCTCGGCGCACGTCAAAACTGGCGATCACCTTGCCTTCGCTGTTGAGCCGCGCTTCGTATTCGCCGGCGTTGTTGAGCGCGATAGCGGGCGTGCCAAGAAAACGGTGGCCGTGCGTAACGTTAGATGCGCGCAGACCCAGCGCCTGCACGTCCACGACATCCGATCCGTGCAACGCCACCAGGCCATGCGCCGGGCGCACGAACTTGACGGTTTCGGTGCTGTTCGGCAACTGATAACTCATCACCTTTGGTATCGGCAGGCCGGCGATGGTTTTTTCCAGCGCCGCCTGCAACCCCGCCTGTAGGGCTTGCCCCGCGGCGAGCTGCGGCAGGAACAGCATCACCAGCTTCCCGTCGCTGGTTTTTTTGATCGATGCCACGGCACTTTCATCGCGACCCAGCGACGCCAACTTTTTCAACAGCGCAGCGGTCGGCTTGCCCGCGGCATCGAGTCCAACTTTTTCCGGCAGCAAGCGTTCTTCGATTTGACGGTCCGGTGCTTTGCCCAACACATTCGACAACCGTGCCGCTAACCGCCGCGGTGTGGCAAAAACGTCCAGCGTGCAGTCCGGTGCCAACAACCCGCTCGCCGCAAGTTCGTCGCGCAAACCATTGGCGAAGGCTTTGCCCAAACGCTGCAGCGCCTTTGGCGGCAATTCTTCGGTGAACAGCTCGACCAGCAGCGGCGCGCTCATGTCGCACCCCGCTGGCGGTTAGCCGTCACTTCGTCAATTTCTTCTTTAGAAACAAATGCTTGTACAGCAGCATCGCTGGCACGCTCGAAACCGCGCGCTTTGCGCGACTGGTAATAGGCATGAGCCGCAGCGCGCGCCAAGGTACGCACACGGGCAATGTAGGCCGCGCGTTCAGTCACCGAAATTGCGCCGCGCGCATCGAGCAAATTAAAACTGTGCGAACACTTCATCACCATTTCGTAGCCCGGCAACGCGAGGCCCGCGTCGAACAAGCGCTTGGCTTCGGCTTCGTAGTCGCTAAAGTGCTGGAGTAGCACGTCCACGTTGGCGTGCTCGAAGTTGTAGGTCGATTGCTCGACTTCATTCTGGTGATACACGTCGCGATAGGTCACGCCAGGCGCCCATTGCAAATCGAATACGCTCTCCACCCCTTGCAAATACATGGCGAGGCGTTCCAGACCATAAGTGATTTCGCCCATCACGGGTTTGCACGGTATGCCGCCGACTTCCTGAAAATACGTGAACTGCGTGACTTCCATGCCGTTGAGCCACACTTCCCAGCCGAGGCCCCACGCGCCGAGCGTGGGCGATTCCCAATCGTCCTCGACAAAACGAATGTCGTGTTGCAGCGGATCGATGCCGATTTCCTTCAGCGATCCCAAATACAAATCGAGAATATTCGTCGGCGACGGCTTCAGCACCACCTGATATTGGTAATAGTGCTGCAAGCGATTGGGATTCTCACCATAGCGCCCGTCTTTGGGACGGCGCGACGGTTGCACGTAGGCGGCATTCCACGGCTCCGGACCGATAGCACGCAAAAAAGTAGCCGTATGAAAAGTGCCTGCGCCGACTTCCATGTCGTACGGCTGTAGCAGCGCGCAGTTGTTGCGATCCCAATAGTGATTGAGTGCGAGAATCATGTGCTGAAAAGTCTGCATCGCAGGGTAAACCGTCGCTGATAAAGCGCGAATTTTACAGGGAATTCCGCTGTGCGGCGCCGCGTTGCAGCAAAGCGTACCCCAGCATCATGGCGATGAGCGCGAGCGCCACCCCATTGCCCCAGCGCGTGTACGGGGTCGATCCCTGATAGCCGGGCACCGTGTGTTCGACACTGGTGGTGGTGAATTCCGGCGCTACTTTGACTAGGCGTCCGCGTTGATCGATGACCGCGGTCATGCCGGTGTTGGTGGCGCGCAGCATGTAGCGCCCGGTTTCCAGCGCGCGTGCCTGCGAGATTTGCAAATGCTGGCGCGGCGCTATGGAGCGGCCAAACCACGCGACATTGCTGATGTTGATCAACATTGTGGCTTGCGGCAATTGGCGAATGATCTCCTCGCCGAACACGTCTTCGTAGCAAATATTCACCGCGACACGCTGACCGGCGATATTCAGCGGCTGCTGGTCGATGGCGCCGCGCGAAAAATCCTGCAAAGGAATGGACAGAATATTGACGATCCACGCCAGCAGCGGACGCAGCGGAATGAATTCACCGAACGGCACCAGATGCAACTTGCGGTAACGCTGCGCGGGCGCGCTGCCGGTGGAAATGGCGGTGTTGTAGTAATCGCCAGCGGGCTCGCGCTCGGGCACGCCGAGCAGTAGGTCGCCGCCGTTCTTTTTGGCGTGAGCGGCCAGCATGTCCAGATAATCCGGCGGCACTTCATGCAAAAACAGCGGCAGCGCCGTTTCCGGCAGCACAATCAATTTGGCATTGCTGCGCCTGACCAGTGTGGCATAGGTGTCGAGGGTGGCGATCATTTGCTCTTCGCGCCATTTCACGTCCTGCGCGACGTTGCCTTGCAGCAAGCTCACCGGGGTCGAGGTGCCCGTAGGCTTGGTCCATTCGACGTGCTTGAGCACGAGGCCGCACACCACAAAGCCCAGCAGCATGAAGCCGGCGGGGTGGCACACCAGCGCACGCGTACGATGCGGCGGCTTGGCATCACGCCAGCGCATCACCAGCACGGCAATGCAACCGGCCATCACGGCCACCACCAGACTCACACCATAAATGCCCGCCACCGGCGCGTAGCCCGCAAGGGGGCTGTCAACAATCTGGCTGTAGCCGACGGTGTTCCACGGGAAGCCGGTGAATATCCAACTGCGTATCCATTCGAGCAGCACCCAACTCGCAGGTGCCGTGACCATTAATTTGACTGGTGTAGCGCGTCCGCTGCGTGCCACAACGTAGCCGACGACGGCTGGAAACAGCGCGAGAAATGCGCAGAACAGCAACGTCGCCAGCGCTGCAATCGGCAATGGCATCTCGCCGAAATTGTGCAGGCTGACGTAAATCCACGACACGCCGCACAGAAAAAAACCCAGGCCAAATACCCAGCCCGTTTTGAAAGCCTGCTGCGGCGTAGCGGCCAGTGACCATTGCCAGAACAGCAGCGCGAGTGCAAAAAACGGTATCAACCAAAACTCGAACGGCGCGAAACCCAGCACCGTAATCGCGCCCGCTAAAAACGCCGTGATAAGGGATAACAGAGAAACGCGACGCGCGGCAGTCTCGTGATCCTTCATGAATTAAGCGGATTTCTTTTTCACGACTTGCAGCAAATGCATGCGCCGGCTGTCCGCGCGCAGCACTTTGAATGATAGATTATCGAAGCTGATTTGCTCGCCGCGCTTGGGGATGCGGCCAAAGCGCTGGAGCACCAGGCCGCCGATGGTGTCGAAGGCTTCCTCGTCGTAGTTTGTGCCAAAAACTTCATTAAAATCAGATAGTTCCGTTAAGGCCTTAACGCGGTACTGGCCGCCGCGTTCTTCGACAATTTTTTCGTCCACATCATCCACATCATGCTCGTCTTCGATGTCGCCGACGATTTGTTCCAGCACGTCTTCGATGGTCACCAGACCGGCCACGCCGCCGTATTCATCGACCACGATGGCGATGTGATTGCGGCTCACACGAAACTCTTTGAGCAACACGTTCAACGGTTTGCTCTCCGGTATGAACACCGCCGGGCGCAGCATTTCGCGCACGTTGAATTCTTCCTCGCCGGCGTAGTAGCGCAGCAAATCCTTGGCCAGCAGAATGCCGATGACGTTGTCTTTATTGTCGCCGATCACCGGAAAGCGCGAGTGCGCCGTCTGGATCACCGTGGGAATAAACTGCGCCGGCGATTCGCCGATGTCGATCACATCCATTTGCGAGCGCGGAATCATGATGTCGCGCGCCTGCATTTCCGACACCTGCAGCACGCCCTCGATCATCGCCAACGCATCGGCGTCGAGCAGATCGCGGTCGTATGACGAATGCAAAAGCTCGATCAACTGCTCGCGGTCTTCCGGCTTGCGCAGCAGGAAGGTCGAAATGCGGTCGAGCACGGAAGGTTTGTCGGTGGGTTCGCTGGCCATAATCATTCAGTACTGCAGTACGGATCAGCATACCCCAATTTCAACAGGATCTGTGTTTCACGCGCTTCCATGACACGCGCATCGGCGTCATGTTTATGGTCGTATCCTTGCAAATGCAGCATGCCATGCACCGTTAAGTGTGCATAGTGCGCAATCAGCGTCTTTTTCTGTGCGCGCGCCTCACCCACCACCACTGGTGCACATAACGCGAGATCGCCCTCAAACGGTGCGCCGCTACCATCAGCGCGAAACACAAAAGTCAGCACATTGGTGGCGTAATCTTTTTTTCGATAGTTGCGGTTCAGCACGCGGCCTTCTGCCAATCCGACGATGCGCAGTGTGACCACGGCATCGTGTTCAAGCGCGGTCTGCGCCCATCGGCGAAACTGCGCGCGCGATGGCAGCGCGCGGGTCGACGCCGCATATTGCACTGTCAAACTCAGGCGCGGCCTTGCACTTACTTGCGTGCTCACTTGCGTGCTCACCGGCTTCGCCGTCATTCTGCTGCGGATTCCTTGGGCGTGGCAACGTCAGTGCTTTTTTTATCCTTGCGGTTTTCATAGGCATTGACAATGCGCTGCACCAGCGGGTGACGCACCACGTCTTCGGCCCCGAAATAGGTGAACGCGATGCCGCGCACTTTTTTCAGAATTTCGTGGGCGTCGATGAGGCCGCTTTTTTGGCCACGCGCAAGATCAATCTGCGTCACGTCGCCAGTGACCACCACGCGGCTGCCGAAGCCGATGCGCGTCAAAAACATTTTCATTTGTTCGGGCGTGGTGTTCTGCGCTTCATCGAGAATCACAAACGCGTGATTCAAGGTGCGCCCGCGCATGAAGGCGAGCGGTGCGACTTCAATCGCGCCGCGCTCGAACATCTTGGCCACTTTGTCGTAGCCCATCAAATCATACAGCGCGTCGTAGAGTGGCCGCAGGTACGGGTCAACTTTTTGCGCCATGTCGCCGGGCAGAAAGCCGAGCCGCTCGCCCGCCTCGACTGCCGGGCGTACCAGCACCAGGCGCTTTACCGCGTCGCGCTCGAACGCATC